>NZ_JAUBOX010000001.1:0-253130 GCF_036700445.1 Microcoleus sp. T3_B1 | reverse complement strand
GGGGGCGGGTTTATGAAATTATGGGTTTTAGGCAATTATTGTTGGTGAAACCCGCCCCTACAATCCTCGATCGCAGCGAGGTAGATGGCGGTTTAGCCTTGGGTGGGGGCGGGTTTATGAAATTATGGGTTTTAGGCAATTATTGTTGGTGAAACCCGCCCCTACAATCCTCGATCGCAGCTTGGAACTTTTACAAAATTTTACAAGATTAAGAATTGGCTAGGGGCAGCACTAAACTAGCGACAATTAAATTGTTTTCTAACATTTCTATAGAAAAGTTTCCCCCCATTAAGTCTACTGCTCGCTGACAAATTAAGAGATTTTGCACGATCGACCTATGGGAACTAGAAACCGCTAATATATCGGGTTCGGAACCGCCGTTGAAGGCAGCAATTAAGTGTCGATCGCACGCGCCGCTATCGATCACAGACAATTCTAACAAATCTTCCCCCAACAACTGAGAGCGAATCTCAATCTTGGCGCCAACAGCAGAGCGCCTGCAAGCCGTCGCCAGCAATTCGCACAGTATCAAATCCAGCTTGATACAGTCCCCGCGAACGCTCAAAGTCTGGCCTGCCGGCATCGACACAGCAGCTTCTCTGTGCACTTCCAGCAAGACTTGCGACTGTTTGACCAGGGGGGCCGTTCGATCGAGCGATCGCCTCAGCCAAGCGCTCACAGCCACCGCATCTTGTGCGAAGTGCAGCCGCCAATGTTCCTGTTTCAGCAGCAAATGAGTTGACCCCAAAGCATTGCCCATTTGCCGCAAAACCTGTTGGTATCGCAACATTTTCAGAGCATCCTTTTGTTCCTTCGCCGACTGCAAAATCGACTGACTCAACTCCCCCAACTCCTTCACCCCCGCTCCCACCGTGCGGTAAAACTCCTCAAAACGGCGCTGTTTGTACCAGTTGAGCAACTCCAGATCCAATCGCTGCGACTCGGCGGCTGATTGCACCGCCAAATACCTGCGCCACCAAGCCAACTGAGACGCCATCGAGCTGAGTAAACTCACCGACAACTCCGACCATTGGCGGCCCGGAGCGTCTGCAGCCACCACAACGCCCACCGGAGCGTGTTCTGGGGCCGTCCGCAGCGCCACCGTCATAATCTCGCCAATTCCCGGACTGCGTAGCCACCGCTTTGTCGCCAGTGGCAGTTGGCTCGTGCTCTGTTGCACCACGCAGTTAGCAGCCAGGGTTTGTTGGATCAAAGCATCTGTTTGGACAGGAATCACCGCCTCGGGATTGAGGGCAAATACGGGATTAGCAGCTACCGTCGCCACGATGGAACCTTCCTCATCACCGGGATTCCAAGTAATTACGGCTACTAAAGGACAGGCAATTGTCTGGGAAACGTGTTGAGCAAAGTTACGATCGAGCTTTTGTAACGGCAACTCTGGGAACATCGTCGGTGAAGCAGCAGATATCTCTTGCTCAGATTGCTCATCAGGAGAATGGTGCAAAACCGCCAAACCCGATTTGAGCGATCGCTCAAATTGCTGATATTTGTCGATTGCCGAACTCTGCTGCCACGAGTGCAGGATCAATCCGAGTTGTTCGCCCACTAGCCGAACTAATTCTTGCTCAGATCGCCTCCAAGTGCGAGTTGCACTGTGCCCGACAACCAGCAAACCCTCGATCGATTTGCGATTGGCGATTTTCGATTTTAGATTGGGGTTTTCTCCCTCTGCCTTTTTCGCCCTAGTGTTCGATGCCAAAAGCGATCGCACCCCAGCTTCCCCCAACACTTCCCGCCAAGCGCCCAACCGCCCGTCTTCCTCCCAATTTTCAATAGCTAGAGGTGCACTTTCTTGCAACAGCCCCAAGTCAGCCACATCTAGGGCGTTGAGTGGCGACGGCACTGGCCTGCGATTGCGGGGCAAATGTTGGCAGACAATTTCAAAGCGATTTTGTTCTTCGCCGTACAGCAGCAGCAAAAAGTATTCGCATTTGAGCCGATCGCACAACTGTGCGGCGGTATTTTTCAAAGTCGCCTCCCAGTCAGCATCGCTGTAGATGGCGTGAGCTATTCCGGCAGTTAAATCTCGATCGATCTCAGTTTGTTGAATTTTCTCCTCCATCTCCGACATAGGAGCCGTCAGAGCCACTAACTGCGCCACTCCCCGCAGGTAATGCTTTTCATTGTCTTGCCAAATCCGGGGTTCGCTGGCTTCGACTGCCAAAAATCCCAACAATTCCCCTTCTGAAACAATCGGCGCAGCCAACAGAGAGCGAGCGCGGATTTGCTGCATCAACCGCCCCGTCAGCTCAGTTTTCAGAGAACTTTGAGATTCACCGATCCAAACCATTTCTTCCCGGCCCAAAGCCTGATAAAATTCGCCCAAGTCTTGGACGGTGATGCCCGAAGCCGGTCGGCCCGGCCCGCCCAAACCCGGAGTAACTTCGCGGTTGCTGACTCGGCGCCAAAAATAGCGTCGCTCTCGCTCGAACCAGTAAACATTAGTGCGTGTCGGCTCGATAAATTCATGAGTTTGTTCGACCACCGCTTGCAAGTATTGGTCGAGCGATCGCAATTCCCCCAACTGTGAAATCAGCGCAAAAAGAGACTCGTCTGGGTGTTTAACTTGTTGTCGCTGCCAGTCTTTTTCTATTTGGTAAAGAGCAGTTGCCAGCGCTCCAAATACGATCGCCAACTGCGTTTTTTCCCCCGACTTTGGCGACGCTCCCCATACCTCAGTTCCGAGCAAAATCACGCCGTAGCAGCGGTCTTTGTAGCGCAGCGGAAACAGAGTCGTGCCTTGAATATTGAAAGTTTGAGCTGCTTTGCGCCATTCTCCGGCTCGGTTTTCCGATCGCAAATCCGGAACTCCCACCGGGCGGAGCTGAATCACCACTTGTTCGAGCAAATCCCCCGGACTGAGAGCAAACCGCTGTTTGAGAAAAGACAGGTCGCCGTTAGGAGTTATGCCGCCTTTCCCGAACAATCTGTGGGCTTGTCGATCGTACAACCCGATCCAAATCAACCGCCAGTCAAATTCCGCTTGCAAGTAACCGAGTGTGGTCGAAAGTAGCACTTCCACATTCTCCTCTTCTCGGAGAGTCAGGAGAACGCGCTCTAGGGTCGCGATTTGTTCGTCTAAATCCTTTGGTCTTTGCTGCTGCCCCATTTCCAAGCTTCCCCGCACCTTGTCTAATTTAAAATTACTAGCTTAAATATTCAACAAATTAAAATGCAAAAGAGTCAACATATAATATAATCGTCTAACTTATCCTTCAATCTCAAACATTGGATAAAGTCGATCGAAGTTGAAGTAAAAACTTCCCCTTCACTGTCTGCTCGTGAATATTGTTATTTGCCTTCTCCTTTCTAATTTGTAAATTGCCCCAGTACAAATCATTGGATATTTATCAATCAAGTGTACGCCCACTGTTGTTTTCCGTATTGAAAACCGATGCCGAGTGGGTGCACAACCGCACTCTCCAACTTCTCGAACTCGCAGCCAGAACCCAGTCAAACCCCGCCACCAGCCAAATGCTCTCTCGATTGCAGAAATCTTTGGGAGTCCAAGATTCTCGCCTCGAACAATCTTTGTGGGGACTGAGCTTTAACAATCCTGTCGGCTTAGCTGCGGGATTTGATAAAAACGGCGTAGCTGCTGACATTTGGGCAAATTTTGGCTTTGGCTTTGCCGAACTCGGCACTGTCACTTGTCAACCACAGCCGGGAAACCCCCAACCTCGCTTGTTTCGCTTGACGGAGGACAGTGCAGCCCTCAACCGCATGGGATTTAACAATCAAGGAGCCGCGGCAATGGCAGCCCGGTTTCAGGCAGCACAGAAACAGTCAAAATTCGATGCCCAGCGCCCCATGCCTCAGTCTCGGTTCCCCTTGGGCATCAATCTCGGTAAATCTAAGGTAACACCGTTAGAGCAAGCAGCAGCCGACTATTTTGAGAGTTTTAAGCTGCTAAAAGATTGGGGCGACTATTTTGTAGTCAACGTTTCCTCTCCAAATACGCCGGGGTTGCGATCGCTCCAAGATGCTGCTGGGCTTAGCACAATTTTGGAAATTTTGCAACAAGAAAATCAGGGAATCAAGCCAATTTTAGTCAAGATTGCGCCGGATTTGGAGTCCGAGGATCTCGTATCAATCCTCGACTTAGCAAAAACCTACCAACTAGCAGGAATTATCGCCACAAATACCACCATCCGCCGCGATGGATTGAAAACACAAATATTGCGAGAAACAGGCAAACCAATCGCCGAAGAAGCCGGGGGAATTAGCGGGCTTCCTGTGCGGGAGCGATCGACAGAAGTAATCCGATTTATCTGGCAATATACAAAAGGCGAATTGCCCATAATTGGAGTTGGTGGCATTTTCACCGCCGAAGATGCTTGGGAAAAAATAGCCGCCGGTGCGAGTTTAATTCAAGTTTACACCGGTTGGGTTTACGAAGGGCCTTGGATGGTGCGTCGGATTCTCCAAGGTTTGTTGCAAAAGTTGGAAGAACGCGGATTTAGTTCGATTTCTGAGGCAGTAGGTTCGGAAAATCAATAGACATAGGAGTGAAAAGCAAGTCTTGGGCAGGATGCCCGATCAATATTACCCTTGTTGCACCCTTCGATCAGTGCATTGAGCAGCCATCCACTCCCGGAAATAATCGCCGCCACCTTTAGTATCTGATTAACTCTTGAAATTTCCTTATAAAGGCACTAGCCGATCGCTGTATTTGATCAAAACTTTATAATCTCGATCGTACCACGCCCTAGGTATCATATCTTGAACTTGAGCGACATCAACAAGCTGGCTTTTCGTTCCGTAGGCAGATTCCGTTTCATAGATAATTTTTTGCTGGAGAATTATCTCTCGCTTGAAGGGAAAAATCATCATAGGAACACCGTATTTTTGCAGGGGAGGCAAGTAGTTTTCAAGTAAGGAAATATCTACCGGATAGCCTCGACAAAGGTCAACGGTTGAATAAACTGCAACTATCAATTTACCGTCTATATATGTCCAGCCAGCTTCATACAACTTGCTGATGTTTAGACAGTCTTTATAGCAGTTGATTGTACCTCGTTGAGGATGATACACAGGAATCAGCCATTCAGGGGCTTTGTTAATTGCTTCTGCTTTTCCTTTGCGATCGTGATAGTGAGCTTCTCCAACAGCTAACCAGCTTTGGCAGTCTCGTCTAATATCCATGAGTTCACCCAGAATCTGACTCACTGTGCGATCGCTAAAAAAACTATCAGGCAACACCATACCAACAGTTTCCTAACACTAATACTACAAGAAATCTTTTTTTTTCGATTTATTTCACTCAGTATTACATCAAAAGTAAATCGGCGATCTAAATCTTCAACAATCTTAACACGTCGATTTATCTAACACGCATCTAATCAAATATTTTCGCTAATTTCAAAGCATTAACTTGAGCTTGAGCTTTATGCAGTGACTCCTGCCATTCCCTTTCTGGATCGCTATCAGCAACAATCCCCGCACCCACTTGTCCCCAAACAACTCCCCCGGTTGTACCGTCACTTTTTGGTGCATATAAAAGGGTGCGAATCAAAATATTTAAATCCAGGTTGCCGCGCCAGTCCAAATAACCGCAGGAACCGTAAAACAAATTGCGCTTCACGGGTTCCAATTCTTCGATGATTTCCAGACAGCGCACTTTCGGACAACCTGTAATCGTACCGCCCGGAAATACCCCTCGAATTAAGTCGATCGCGTCGCAATCTCGTCTTAATGTACCGATAACATTACTGACGAGGTGCATCACGTGACTATAGCGTTCAATCGTCAGAAATTCGTTAACTTTTACCGAACCCCATTCACACACCCTCCCGATATCGTTGCGCTCTAAGTCAACTAACATAATATGTTCGGCTCTTTCTTTGATATTCTCTATTAATTCCTGTGCTAATTGCTCATCTTGAATGGAGGTTAAACCTCGCGGTCTCGTTCCCGCGATCGGTCTAGTATCCACTTTTTTTCCTAATAATTGAACGAGTCTTTCTGGCGAACAACTAACTATCGCCCCCCACGGAGTTTGCCAATAACTTGCAAAAGGCGAAGGATTGATCTGTTGCAAAGCGCGGTAAATTGACCAACTACTGCAATCTGTACGGGCTTCAAACCGCAAAGATAAATTAGCCTGAAAAATATCGCCCGCATGAATATACTTCTGAGCTTTTCGCACTATTTCTTTATACTCACTTTGAGATAATTGGAAAATAGGAGTAGCCGAATTTTGTTGAGAATTTTCCGGTAAATTATTCTCGATTATTTCGGGCTTGGTTTGCTCTAATTGATGCTGCATAACATCGAGGTGAGAAGGTTGACTCGCAGCCAACCAGAGAATTTGCGTTTGATGGTCTAAAACCGCAAAAGATTCTGGTTCGTACCAACAGCTAACCGGGAAAGGAAGCGGATCGGTATTGAGTTGGGGCAGGTGTTCGATTTCCCATGCTAAATCATAACCTAGCCATCCCAACCAACCCCCCGTAAAAGGAATTTCCGGCGGTACATTGACTGCTAAATTTTGCTTTTGAGAGTCCAAAAGAGCGCGCAAAAAAGGTAAAATTTCACCGACTGGCGGTGTCCATAGCTGAGATTGACCGTCAATTATCCGGGGAGAACCTGCACAAATAGAATATCGTGCCAAGTTAGTAGAAGATGTAACTGGACTTTCTAGCAGAACGGCCATATCGCGGGGGAAACAATCCGATCTTGAGCTGGCACTGTCGGCGGTTTGACCTAGAAATAAAGTTTGAAAAATCTCCGATCCGCTGCGCTGATTTAGGGGAAGCTTTCGCCAATGCCAAGGTTGTATTGGTTTCATAATAAATTGCACTATGGTTAACACTTTCAGGACTTACGCAACGAGTCAATTTTGACACTATCGGTTTTTTTAGTAAGGTGCACAGTTCGCACCCTACTAAAACCGATTGCCAGCGTTATCTCAGCCATTACTTACCACTTTCCAAACATCTCGGTTTACTTCTTTTTTGAGGCGTATCCAACCCCTAACGGAGTTAATGAGGAATAGAGTTTCGGTACTACGCAAATCATCTAAGGTAATTAACTCTTCTCTGATTTTTCCCTCCTCTAAAAGTTGAGAACGAAACGTCCCCGGTAGTAAACCGCACTTGAGGGGAGGTGTGATTAGACCTGCGGGTGTATCGATCGCGATATTGGCGATCGTGGATTCGGTGATAACTCCATCTTGATTCCACAGAAAGACATCCTGATATTCGGGCTGCGACTCCAAAGCCATTGTATAAGGTACTCGGTAAGTTGTCTTGTGGTAAAGAAATGGGTTTTGAGAGTCGATCGGTTGGCGGGCAATTCCCACAGATGCACCGATTTTTAAGATACCGCTATCTAGTGTCTGAGCTTGTAATGTTATGTTTCCCTCAGAAGATATTGTTAACCGTATTTTTTGTTTGACTGACCCGCAATTCATACTTAATGCTTGTAAAGCTTTGCTTGTTTCTGTTAGCGATAGGGGAAAATTAAAATAATCAGCCGATCGCTCTAATCTTTGAAGATGTCTGTCTAGCAAAAAATAGCCGTTTTTGGCTTGCCATAAAAGTGATTCCAGCAATTCAAAGTTGGGCTGGTGTTGAATCATATTTGTGTCAATATAATGTAAATTCGGGAACAAGACAATTATTAGACCCGCGAAGCGGTCTGTTTGTGTAATTATATAGGAAGTTAACTTGAATTTATGTTGCCTAAATCCTTTAGATTTCAATGGCGCCTTGTCATCGGGCTGTTAATATTAACCTCAGCGCTCGCACCTCTAGCCCTCAACTACTACGTCCGATTTGTTACCCGCAACTACCGCCACAGCGATATAGCTAACGTGCCGGCAGAACCCATTGCTATAGTTTTTGGTGCCGGACTTTGGGAAGACGGCACTCCAAGCCCCATGTTAGCCGATCGAGTGCAAGCAGCCGTCGATTTGTACAAAGCGGGCCGAGTGGACAAACTTTTGATGACAGGAGACAATAGCACGGTCGATTACAACGAAGTCCAAGCAATGCAGGACTACGCCGAAGCCCAGGGCGTACCGATTAATAATATCGTTCTCGATTATGCCGGATTTAGTACCTATGAAAGTTGCTACCGGGCGAAAGAGATTTTTGGCATAACGAAGGCTGTTTTAGTTACCCAAAACTTTCACTTAGCCCGCGCTGTTTATACCTGCCGCCGGTTGGGCGTAGAGGCGATCGGCTTAGGAACGCCGGATTGGGGCAAATTTCGCCAAAAGGGCATGATTCGCTACAGTTTCCGCGAATTTTTGGCAGTCATC
Source organism: Microcoleus sp. T3_B1 (assembly GCF_036700445.1). Taxonomy (NCBI): domain Bacteria; kingdom Bacillati; phylum Cyanobacteriota; class Cyanophyceae; order Oscillatoriales; family Microcoleaceae; genus Microcoleus; species Microcoleus sp. T3_B1. The sequence goes on along the minus strand of NZ_JAUBOX010000001.1, from coordinate 244,843 downwards.
AAAGCGCTTTGGGAAGTGCGTGTTACCCGTCCAGAACCGACTTTTTTGGGGCCGTTTGAAGGAATTCAAGAAAAGTGATAAGTGGTCTGTTGAAAACTTTAGTCCTTGCTTTAAGGACGAAAGTCTTCACTAAAAACGGATTTTCTTACAACTAACCGGACATCATGTAAGTCCGGGAGTTGTAAGTTTTGAGTTAAACAAAACTTACAACAAAACTCACAAATCATAGCTTCCCCGTTGCGGTAGTGTTCCATAACTTACTCGCGTTTGGAAAGTCCTGCCAGCGACCAAGTTAGACTCACCATCATTAAGCGTGCTAGAGCCTTCAAACCATCTTCACCGTGATTTTCAAATGCTTGAGACTCGGTTTGAGAATTATCATTTTCTGGCAAGTCTTGAGGGGCTGCTGCTGGTTCTTCAAACTCCGCTTTGTCACAAGATTCTTCAAGACTGACTTGTGACTGATGATTTTCTTTTTCTCTCATTTTATGAGTCACCTCCTTGAGTTACTGCATACATAACCCATACTACAAATATAAATTGTTTGTTTCCGGCATTTGGCGATCGAAGTTTTCTTACATGGCGATCGTAATCAGCAAGTGACGTGATACCCATCACTTAATTGTTATTTTTACTTACTAGCGATGTTTTCACAAATCTGCTACAGTTAATACCTAACAATCAATGTGACGCTCAGTGACATCAAATTGAAACTAAGCCTCGGAAAACTCAGAATAAACTAAGAAAATAAAGGTGTAGAGCTGATGGGAATTTATCTCGATACTGCAATTGTAGCAGAAGCCGCATGGGCGAGCCAGTTCGGCTGGCTTTCGGGAATTACTACTAATCCAACCCTCCTGGGAAAAAGCGATTTATCTCCCGATGTGACGCTCACACAACTGGCGAAACTTATTCCGGGGGAAGTGTATTATCAGCTAACTGCATCTGATTTTGATGGCATGGTAGCAGAAGGAAAAGCGGCTTTTGAATTAATTGGACAGCAAACAGTTTTGAAAGTTCCAGCAACGGCGGCTGGTTTTCAAGCAGTAGCGCATTTGTCACCGGAAATTCCTTGCGCGGTGACAGCTATTTACAGCGCATCACAAGCAGTTGTTTCAGCACAAGCGGGGGCCAAATATGCGATCGCCTACGTCAATCGCGCCACCAGATTGTTAGGAGACGGTTTTGCCTTAGTGCGGGATATGGCAAATGTGTTGCAGAGAACTAATACGGAGATTTTGGCAGCTAGCATTAAATCGCCGGAAGAAGCGGTAAAGACTTTGTTAGCTGGCGCCCATCATTTGACATTGCCTTTTGACGTGTTGCAGGCGATCGCAGTTCACGAACTTTCGCAGCAAACTGTTGATGAATTTGCCAAAAACGGGCGGGGAATTAGTTATTAGATTTTGCAACACAGAAAACTTGATTAATTCTTGAGCAAGTATCATTCGCTCGCTGACTGCATATGAGTTTGGCTATTTTGTCTACTGTTGGTAACATTTGTTGATAAATATGGCTTTTATGAACTCAAAGTTATGACTTTTATGAATTGACTTTGAGAGCTGCTTATTGAATAATCTCAATCAACCGCACGGCATCTCCAAACTTGTACTCTTAAATGTCAGGGCTTATGACCATTACTCGCGTCTCTGTAGACTCAGCAGGCAATCAGGGGAACAGGGACTCCTATCAACCCTCCATCTCAGCCGACGGGCGGTTTGTGTTTTTTACTTCTGATGCCTCCAACATAGTGCCGGGGGATACTAACAATACCTTCGACATCTTCGTGCGGGACACGCTCACCAATACCACCACCCGCGTCTCTGTAGACTCAGCAGGCAATCAGGCGGACAGTAACTCCGGCCGCCCCTCCATCTCAGCCGACGGGAGGTTTGTGGCGTTTCTTTCTAATGCTTCCAACATAGTGCCGGGGGATACTAACAGTAGCTACGACGTCTTCGTGCGGGACAGGCTCACCAATACCACCACCCGCGTCTCTGTGGACTCAGCAGGTAATCAGGCGAACATGGGCTCCGACGGCGCCTCCATCTCAGCCGACGGGCGGTTTGTGGCATTTCTTTCTAATGCCTCCAACCTCGTGCCGGGGGATACTAACAATAGAAACGACATCTTCGTGCGGGACACGCTCACCAATACCACCACCCGCGTGTCAGTAGATTCAGCAGGCAATCAGCAGAACGGTAGTAGCTTATTCAACGCGCCCTCCATCTCAGCCGACGGGCGGTTTGTGGCGTTTGATTCTAATGCCTCCAACCTTGTGCCGGGGGATACTAACATTAGGCGAGATATCTTCGTGCGGGACACGCTCACCAATACCACCACCCGCGTCTCTTTTGACTCAGCAGGCAATCAGGGGAACACTGACTCCTACAGCCCCTCCATCTCAGCCGACGGGCGGTTTGTGGCGTTTACTTATGGTGCCTCTATCCCCGTGCCGGGGGATACTAACAGTAGCGGAGACATCTTCGTGCGGGACACGCTCACCAATACCACCACCCGCGTCTCTGTAGATTCAGCAGGCAATCAGGCGAACTTTCGCTCCTACAACGCCTCCATCTCAGCCGACGGGCGGTTCGTAGCATTTTCTTCTGATGCCTCCAACCTCGTGCCGGGGGATACCAACCCTGAGACAGACATGGTGGGGAGAGACATCTTCGTGCGGGACACGCTCACCAATACCACCACCCGCGTGTCAGTAGACTCAGCAGGCAATCCGGGGAACAGTTCCTCCGATAGCCCCGCTATCTCAGCCGACGGGCGGTTTGTAGCTTTTGATTCAAAATCCTCCAACCTCGTGCTGGGGGATACTAACAATACAGACGACATTTTTGTTGTTGACACCAGCAGCACTCCAAACCTCATCAACGGCACCCCAGGCAACGACAACCAGACTGGCACCAGTGGCAACGATATCATCAACGGTTTGGAAGGTGATGACGTGCTGACCGGTTTGCGGGCTTCGGATATCTTAAATGGCGGTTTGGGCAACGATACCCTCAGCGGCGGCAAAGGTTCTGACAATCTCAAAGGCGGTTTGGGCAACGATATTCTAGTCGGCGGCGCGGGCAACGATGTATTTGTTTTAGGTGCGGGGTTAGGAGTTGATACAATCTCTGATTTCACTAACTCTCAAGATACCTTGCAATTAATGAATGGCTTGACCTTCGGACAGCTATCAATTTCCGCTGGAACTAACAGCACATTAATTAGAGTAGCCAGCAGCGGTGAAGTTTTAGCTGCTTTGACAGGCGTTGCTCCCAATTTTATTGGCTCTGAAGATTTCGTCTCGGTCTAGAGATGGTAAACTGTCCTTTGTTAAATCACTTTTACTCAGGGAACATGATTAAACTTGGCAAACTATCCCTCGCATTAGTAGTCACATTTATTGCAGTTTTGCAACCCGCATTTACCGCTAATTCACAAGAAAGCAACAGCGAATTTAGCAAACTTCAATCCTTATTAGAAGCCAAAAAATGGTACGAAGCAGATCAAGAAACAGTTTCTCTGATCCGCAACAACCCCGCCAATCTGTCTTGTCCGAACCTCCGCGCGATCGATCGGCTGTGGATGCAATCGAGCAACGGCAAATATGGATTGACTCCACAGTTAGAGATTTGGCAGAAAGTCGGCGGTTCTAACTGTCGCACTTGCGAAGGTCAAATTCAAGATTTTAGCAAGCAAGTAGGATGGAACATGAGCTCGCAAGTAAGTCCTATACCAGGGGAGTTTCCAGCCCAGTATCCAACTGTTGCTTCATTAAGCTGGCAAAGTTATGTGGACAGCGATAAAAGCATAACTAGGTACAGTCTTTTTGCGGGCGCGCAGACATGGCAAGCGTGGAGGGTTACAGAATTTAACCTGTTTTCTACTTTTGCCAATTGCGGCAAGTAACAGTTGTAGGGCGGGCAATGCCCAGACTTCCACGTCGGAGTCGGGATGGGATTTCTCGCTCGCCTCGACTCTTCAATCTAAAATCTAAAATCTAAAATCTAAAATAGTAGGACTATGGCATTCGCCAAATCTTAATAGTGCGATCGGGACTGCCACTCACAAAAGTCTTGCTATCTCTGGAAATAGCCACAGAACTCACAAACTGACTGTGACCAGAAATACTGCTTCTTTCTTTTCCTGTCTTCAAATCCCAAACTATAATATCTCCGCCCCCGCTGATCAAAGTGCGGTTGTCCGCGCTAAAGGCGATCGTCCTCACCGAGCTCGAATGCCCTTTTAAAGTGCGGGTGCCCTTCCCGTCTTGCACGTTCGACAAACGGATCGTATTGTCGGTGCTAGCACTAGCCACAATTTTCCCGTTCGGGCTAAAAGCCACAGCAGTAACCGGGCCCCGGTGACCTGTGATAATTCTTCTGACTTCTCCGGTGCCGAGATTCCACAAACGCACAGTCTTGTCCTCGCTCCCGCTAGCGAGAGTTTTACCGTCCCGGCTCACAGCGATCGCGTTTACTCCTCCGGCGTGGCCGCTCAAAGTCCGCAACCTGCTGCCGGTTCTGACGTTCCACAAGCGAATAGTTTTGTCATCGCTGCCGCTAGCGAGAGTTTGACCGTCCCTGCTAAAAGCGATCGCCTTGACGGCGGCTTTGTGAGCGGGAATCGTCCGCATCCGTCGCCCCGTCTTCAAATCCCAGAGAATCACATTATTGTCGCCGCCGCCGCTGGCCAAAATCGAGCTGTTCGGGCTCACCGCCAGCGTGTTGACCGATTTTTTAGAATGCACCGAATTGAGAGTCCGCACCAGGCCTCCCGTCCTCACATTCCAAATTCTAATGGTCCCAAAGCTTGCGCTCACCAAAGTTTGACCGTCCGGGGACAGGGCGATCGCATTCACACTCCCGACATTATCCAAACTTCTTTGCAAAAACTGAGTGGTAGGTAAAGTCGAAAGCAGCCACACCGGGTTTGCTGGAAACACCCCGTAACGCAGCGAACCGTAAATTTGAGAGGCGCCAATACTCACCATCAAAACAGCCGTGCCCGCCAGCAACTTCTTTTTCCAATCAAAAACATCTTTCTCGGTCTTGTTCAATCCCGAATTCAGAGGTCTGAGGCGGTTCTTGGAACTCTGCTTCTTCGCCCCAGTCTCCCCGGCAGTTGCGCGAATTTTAGTTTGCCCCGTCGTCGGCAACTGAGTGGGCAACTGAGTTTCCCCGCCGTCGAGATTAATTTCCTCCAAGCACTGCAAAACCATCTGGGGACTTTGAGGTCGATTGCCCGGAAAAGGCGCCATCAGGTAATCGATCACATTAGCCACGGGGTCGGAAACTTGAGGAGCTCCTTTGCGCCACATCAATCTGCCCGTGCGGGGATTTTCTGGAAACGCAGTCGGTGGCTTTCCAGTCAGCAAATAAACAAAAGTGCGCCCCAGAGCAAAAAAATCTGACTGCGGAACAGCCTTGCCATTAGTTTGTTCCGGCGGCGTGTAGCCTGGAGAAACAATACCAGTCACATTTTGTCCCTGGCCCACCTTAGCGAAATAAGTCCCCGACACTTCCCTAGCAGTCCCGAAGTCTATCAGCACTAACTGCCCGTTGGGCTTGCACATAATATTGTGCGGCTTGATATCCCGATGAAAATAGTTGAGTCGGTGAACTTGGTCTAAAATTTCCGACAGTTGTTTGAGCCAATTCAGAGCTTGTTCTTGACTGATCGGGCGGCCCCGATGTTTCAGCCAGTCTTGCAAATTGGCCCCAGCAATTTTCTCCATCACCAGACAGTGAAAAGACTCTGTGCTGTGAGCTGGCGTAAATGTAAAATAACCGTCGCGATCGACTTTTGGAATACCTGGATGTCTCAGCCTGACCAATACGTCGGCTTCTTGCTTAAAAAGTTCTACAGCTTTGGGATGGTCTTTGAGCAGGACTTTTAGCACTTTTCGGGCGCCGTTGTCGTCCACTTCAAATGTTCTGCCAAAGCCACCGTTTCCGAGAGGCGTGACTAGCCGATATCGACCTTCCAACAAAAGTTGAGACCCGCAGTGGATACACACGGATTTGCCAGAGTTGGCTGGATCGGAGGGATTCGGGCATTTGGGATTGAGGCAATAACTCACAGAAGCCACATAACCCTGATTGAGGTTGCTCTATCAAGTTTTACTTGGACACTGCTCTACAAAACTTGGCTAAACTTATCTAAGCTTCACCATTCAACTAGAAGTATTTTCTAGAGGGTCTGATTCCTGCTTCTGCCAAGAGAGTCGGCTCTTACTTGTCCACAGGCGTAAATTCGGGTGGAGCAGCACCCTATTTTTGAAGTCTGTACAACTATTTATTATTGTGGAAGCTTTTAGCCCTTCTTTAACCATTATTTTCAACCAATTTAACGAATCGTGGTATCCCGTTCGACCTTTTTATAGGCTGGTCAGTTTTAAATCGACCGTGGTTTACTGCTACACAGAACTTGGCTAAACTTATTTAAGCCTCACCATTCAATCAGAATTACTCCTGAAGGGTCTGTTTCCTGCTTCACCCAAGGGAGTCGGCTCTTTCTTGTCCACAGGCGTTAATTCGGGCGGAGCAACGCCCTAATGAATTAATTTTAGTTGAAGCTTGTAGCCATGAGTCATCCACTATTTTCAACCAATTTAACGAAACGCGGGATCCCGTTCTACCTTGTGACAGGCTGGTCATTTTTGACTTGCACGCTCGGTTTACTCTCCCAGATAATTAAGCCTTTTTTTCGGCATTGATTTAATCATACCGCCCAGAATGTTAATCAGTCAAGTTAAGTATGACTAACTTTGGTGAACTTTTTGGCTATGCAAGTCCAACTCAGTTTTCAACTACTTATGACGATCGTAGCACACCTAGTAAAAGACTCATGAGCACCCTTGATTGAAATCTTGCAGCGTCTCTGAAGTCAAGGGAGGTTTGAGTCTCGCTTGACTTCAGCATCCCGTGTTTTTTATAACCGGGGACACTGCGATCTCACGATCGGGTTGAGGCCAAAGGTTTTGTTGTTTGTCACAGCCGATCGAGGTCACAAATCCCTGATGAGAGCACATAATGTACAAACACACCAGAACTAATAACAAGAGAGCAGCCACATTTCAATTGTACGATCGCAACCACCATTCTCGAAGAAATAAGTGAGAGTGGGCGAGGGGGAGAGTGCGAGAGTGGGAGAGTGGGAGAGTGGGAGAGTGGGGGAGTGAGGGAGTGAAAAAATCTGCCTTCTTCCCTCTTCCCTCTTCCCTCTTGCTTCCCGATAAGAAAGCGTTTTAAACAAGTCCCTCAATTACCGGATGGAAGTAGAACGCCAGCGCCAAAACCGTATAAGCTGCCAACAGCAAAGTACCTTCGAGCCAGTTAGAATTGCCGTCAGAACTGATAGAATTGGCGATCAGCACCGACACCGCAACCGCTACAAGTTCAAACGGGTTGAAATTCAAGTCCATCGGTTTGCCCAAGACAAAACCTGCCAAAACCAACACCGGGGCAACAAACAAAGCAATTTGCAAACTCGAACCCACGGCCACAGAAACCGACAAATCCATTTTATTTTTCATCGCCACCGTCACCGCCGTCGTATGTTCGGCCGCATTGCCAATAATCGGCACTAAAATCACCCCGGTAAACAGTGATGTCAGCCCCAAACGCGCCGTCGCTTCTTCGAGAGTACCCACCAACAGTTCCGACTCGACAGCTACCATCAGGGTACAGGCCAACAGTACCCCAATCCACAGCGGCAGATTGACTTTGTGGTCAGGACTGTCTGGTGCTAAGTTATTTTCGGCTAAATCTTCCAGCATTTCTATTTCTGCCACCCCTGCATCGTACAGATAACTGTGGGTTTTCATAGAAAACAGCAGCGTCAGCACGTAGACGACAATCAGCACTACAGCAACAGCGCTAGAGAGGTTCTGCATAGTTGCCGGAGGGATGCCAATAGAGGTGGCATTAACTGCCGTCGGCACCAAAATGGCAATCACGGCTAAGTTCATCGCTGAAGCATTCAACCGGGCGACTGTCGGCTGAAAATCTTGTTCTTTGTAGCGCAAGCCACCCAGCAGCATCGCCAATCCCATCACCAGCAACAGGTTGCTCATAATTGAACCGGTGATGCTGGCCTTGACAACATCTATTAGTCCGGCGTTGAGGGCGACGATGCCGATAATCAGTTCCGTGGCATTTCCAAAGGTAGCGTTCAGCAAACCCCCCAAATTGGCACCGAGGACGACGGCGATTTCTTCGGTGGCCGTCCCCATCCACGCGGCTAGGGGGATGATGGCTAAAGCCGAGGTGACGAAGATTGTGGAGGGTTCCCAGCCGAGAAAGTGTCCGGCGATGGAAACCGGGATAAATAACAGCAGACTGGAAATTATTGTATTTGTGTTTAGCATTTAGATTCTCAAAAGCTGCCAACCGTCAATCATAGCCTGTGACCAAATGAAAAAAAGGGTAAGGGCTTGGGATTTGGGTGTTGGCTTAAAGCTGGGGGTGGAGGATGGGGCGATCGCTGCATTGCCGCTTCCACGGATGTGACAAACTAAGAGAGGGATTTGTTTAGCCGATCGGTTCAATGGATTTTTGTATTCTACCCGCTCGATCGCATCAGGTTCCGCATTGTCTTGAGAGCAAAGTTGACTATTTCTGGGCGATCGTTTTTTCAGATATTCGTTCAGTGATATAATCTTTAAATATTGCCATTCTGCAAGTATAGCTATACATAATACTTAGGACTGCTTCAGCCATGCCTCTACAAGAAGAGATTGACAAAACAAGGCAAGAAATTCGGACAGATAGCTACTCAATGTCTATTGGCGAGTGGATCAGTCTTTATGAGAAGAAGGAAATCGATATTCACCCAGATTTTCAAAGGTTTTTTCGTTGGTCGGATTATCAAAAATCCACTTTTATAGAATCAATTCTTTTAGGTATACCGATTCCACCAATTTTTGTCAGTCAAAGAGATGATGGGATTTGGGATGTGATCGATGGTTTGCAGAGACTGTCAACCATATATGAATTTGTCGGTATTTTGAAACGAGACAATCAAGAGCAAGATACATCTTTTGTTGCCTTACAAGAAACTACTTATTTGCCTTCTTTAAAAGGTAAAAAATGGGACGCTCCTGACGATAAAGAGAACTCTTTAACTCAGGCACAGCGTTTATTGATTAAACGAGCCAAAATCTCCGTCAATATTGTTGAAAAAGAAAGTGATGAAATGATTAAATATGAGCTATTTCAGCGACTGAATACAGGAGGAGCGATTGCGACACCGCAAGAAGTAAGAAATTGCCTTCTTTTAATGTTGAATAAAAATTTATATAATTTAATGCGTTCACTTGCCGATCGGGAGTCATTTAAAAGCTGCATTGCTTTGAGCGATAGACTTTATGAAGAACAGTATGATATGGAATTAGTATTGCGTTTTATTCTTTTCTTCGATCGAGATTATGCAAGTATTCAAACGCTGGGCGGTGATGTTAGCGAGTTCCTAACGGCTAGAATGCGTGAAATGGCCATTAAAAAAGATTTGGATAGCAGCCACATAGAGAGAGCGTTTGATGTGACATTCAATATGCTTAATGAAGCTATGGGAGACGATAGCTTCAAGCGATATAAATCGGAGAATGATAAATTCCTGGGAGGCTTTCTCTTATCGGCATATGAGGTGGTAGCACTCGGAATTGGATACAACTATCAAAATCCAATTCCAACAGACCAATTACCTAATCGTATAAAAAGTATTTGGTCAAATCAAACTTATAAAAAGTGGTCGGGAGCTGGACTGAATGCAGCAAGACGCTTACCGTATCTTATTCCGCTTGGTAGAAAGGTCTTTTCCCCTTCATGAGCATCCGAACAGCGGAACAATTAAGCGATAGATTGGCAACGGATCTTGCTTGGCGAAAGAAGGAACTGTCAGAAATGAAATCTTTGATAGAAGCGAAAAATGTTTCTGACCAAAGACATAAAGTATTAGTTCGGAGTGGAGTATGTATTCTCTATTCCCATTGGGAAGGTTTTGTCAAGCTAGCAGCCAACTCTTATCTAGAATATGTTATCTCAAAAAAGCTTACGTATCAGGAGCTTTCTAGTAATTTTTTAGCTTTGGCCATGAAAGACAAACTTAAAGAGGCAAAAGAGACACATAAGCCATCATTGTATATACCTGTTTGTGAGTTCTTTCTTTCCGAATTAAATCAGAGATGTATCCTACCTAAAGATGTAATATCTACTGCATCGAATTTATCTTCTGAGATTTTAAAAGAAATAACTTATATTCTCGGAATTGACTTTTCAATATATTCTACTAAATCGGTATTAATTGATACCAAGCTTTTAAAGACAAGGAACGAAATTGCCCACGGTAATTATTTGGTGTTTGATAGGGAGGAATATCTAGAGCTACACAGAGAAATTATAGGAATGCTCGATATATTTCGTACCGAGATAGAAAATGCTGCTATTCAGGAAAAATTTAGGCGGGATTCACCTTAGATAATGACAACAGGAGCCAATAATTATCAGCCATATCAAGAAAACTAGATTTTTTCAAAAAAGAAATCGATCTGAAAGCTGCAAAGTGGCGCTCATCTCATTAAAATTATGATATTGGAAGTGGCAATTATTGATGCTAAGCCTAATATGACTGGAGCAACATAACATATGAGTGATATCGGTCTCACACACATCGCACTGCCCGTTTCTGATGTCGATCGCAGTATTGAATTCTACTCCAACTATGCTGGAATGCAGGTCGTCCACCGCCGCATTGATGCCAAAGCAGGTGTTGCTGTGGTCTGGCTTTCTGACTGCACTCGCCCTTTTGTAATTGTGCTAATTCAAACAGACTCCGTACATCCCGTTCTGTCTCCCTTTGCACACCTCGGAGTAGGTTGCAAAAGCCGCGAATATATGGACGAACTCTGTGACAAAGCACGTCAAGAAGGCGTACTGCTTGAGGAACCAAAAGATGCTGGATATCCGATCGGCTACTGGGCTTTTTTGCGAGACCCGGACGGTCACACGCTGGAACTATCCTACGGGCAAGAAATCGGATTTACAGTGGAGAAAGCTACTTAAAGTTATAATAAACAAATCGCCCTCCAAACCCGATCGTTTCTCATCGGGAAATAGACTGGAGAATCAAGTCAGGAACCTCAGCCTAAAGGCATGAGGCTTGGAAGAGAAATCTAACAAGCCGTTCTGACCAGCCTTGCGTCCGCAAGCGGACTATGTTTTTTGAGTCACGATACCGGAGAATGCGTAGCTAGTTTTCCGCTCTATCGCTCAAGGTTAAACAGTTCTAAGGTCACGCTTTACAGTGCTTTGGGCCTAACAAGCTCACTAAACTTTGACCGACAAGCTAACGTTACCCAAAAATGGGATGGAGACAACCATATCTCCAATGGAGGGGCAACCATACCCCTGGGCTCCGAAAGGGGTTTTGATTTAATGTAAAGCCGTCCTGGAAGGACGGGGTTTCTAACCCAGCAATTTTGATGACTGCAGCAATCATCGCACCACCCAGAAAAGAATCACCCCTTCTGTTTGAGGGACTCACTTGGAGAGAGTTCAAAGCAGTTGAGCAATTGTTAGACCGTCCAGGATATCGACTTTCTTTCCTGGATGGAGTTTTGGAGATTAAACTAATGCCTGGAGAACCCCACGAAACCGTTAAAGAAAGAATTGGTGCATTGTTGGAGCTTTACCTGCTGATGGCGGGGTTTGACTTTACTCCAACTGGCTCAATGACTCTGGAAAGTGAAACGGGTAAAGTCAAGCGAGAGGCCGATAAATCTTATAAACTTGCTCCCGGTCGTAGGCTACCCGATTTGGCGCTCGAAATCGTGTTTTCCAGTGGCGGGCTCGACAAGCTGGAGGCATACAAGCGGCTGAAAATTCCTGAAGTGTGGTTTTGGGAAGATGGATTGTTAGAGGTTTATCACCTGCGGGGAGAGGGGAATACACTTCATTATGAAAAGGTTTCCAGTAGTGAGGAGGTGAAAGGGATCGATTTGGATTTGTTGTTGCGCTGCATCAATATGGTGAATCATGTTGATGCAGTTAAGACTTTTCAACAGGCACTCCAAAAATAGCTGGGATTAAGAGACTTCTCCAAAAAAGCAGGTTTTGAACAGGCAGGATGCCTGTTCCACGATAATTATGGGAGATGTCTAATAGATCGTCGCGCACCCTTTAACCACCTCTGTTCGCATCTCAATATCCGCAACAAGCAATGAAAAATACCAAATGACACAAGTTGTAATTGTCGGATCGGGGCCAACTGGTGCGGCACTTGCTTTGCTGCTGGTAAAACGAGGTATTCGCACAACATTGATTGAGGCTGCAAAAGATTCGTATCGAGTGTTTCGCGGTGAAGGGTTAATGCCCAGCGGATTGGATGCGATCGCCCAAATGGGTTTATCCACTATCCTAGAAGGTGTTCCACACCGACAAATTGATGCCTGGGAGTTCGTTGTGGGCGATCGGCAACTATTTCGAGTTGATGAGCCAATGGGGTCAAATCGACCTTGTACGCTGGTATCGCAACCGCCTTTGCTAGAAACACTAATTTCAGAAGCTCAGTTGCATCCAGAGTTTGAATTTATCTCAGGTGTTCCCGTAAAAGATTTACTGTACAGCAACGATCGCATTGCGGGTGTAAAGCTAGGAGATGGGCGAGAGATTCCTGCTGCACTTGTGATTGGTACAGATGGTAGAAACTCGGTTGTACGACAGCGTGCAGAATTAGAGTTAGTAAAACAGCAGAATAGTATAGATGTTCTGTGGTTTAAACTTGCCGCTCATCCTCGGTTTGTGGCGGATAATGTATTTTATTCCATCCTGAATGGCGGTAGCGGATTCAGTGTCTTTCATGGGGCAGAATCAGGAAAACTTCATCTGGCTTGGGTGCTATCGGCAGATGACAAAACCGATTGGAAACACACAGACTGGGCAGAAACTTTCGCATCGCGATCGCCTGCGTGGATGGCAGAACATTTCCGCAACTGTGCGGATACGATCGAATCTCCGATGCGATTATCTGTTGTGGTTGGTCGCTGTCCGCGCTGGCATCGACCAGGAATCATACTTTTGGGGGATGCTGCACATCCGATGTCTCCGGTTCGCGCTCAAGGAATTAACATGGCGTTACGCGATGTAATTGTTGCCGCCAATCACCTTGTACCTTTATTGAAAGCAGGGGCTAATTACGAGGATATTGACTTAGCATTATCGCGGATTCAGGCAGAACGAGAACCGGAAATTATTCGCGCCCAACAACTTCAAGCACAAGAAGCGTGGAAAGGTGAACAACTGCGAAACAATGTATTTATACGTTTATTAATGATGCAAATTGCTCCCTTTTTGGGTAAACAAATTCAACAATTTTGGGTTAAAGGACAGTATGAATTGCGCCAAGGAGTAACAGAGGTAAAATTGGTTGTGTGAAAAGAGGAAATTCCAAATTAGGAGAAAATTGTATGCGATCGACAACTCTCAAAGGACCGATCGGCACTATTCACATCATCGAAGCCAGCCGCCCTGTCACCGCTGGGGAGTCGGAACCGCTGCCGGTGGTGTTCGTGCACGGTATGACGGTTTCTGCGAGCATCTGGGATGCCCAGCTTGCTCATGTCGCCGGTACCCGACGGGCGATCGCCCTTGATATGCGGGGACACGGTGATTCTGCACCGCCGGAGGACGGCAACTATGCGCCCGCCTCCTGTGCAGCGGATGTTTTCGCGGTACTGGATGGGCTGGGACTCGATCGAGTGGCGATCGTCGGGCACAGTTTCGGTGCTTGTATTGCCCTCGCCACAGCAGCAGCCGCACCGCACCGCATCGCGCAGTTGATCCTGGCAGACCCACCTGGAGACTTTACCAAGGTTCCTGCAGAGGTGTACGAACTGATCGTCCCCTTCCAGAGGGCTCTGGAGACGGAGGATTGGCGCGCTGCTGTGGAAACCAGCTTCAACGAGGCACTGACAGGAAGCAGGGCCCATACGCGCGATCGGATTCTCGCTTGGTTGGCTGCGACTCCACAGGATTGTCTGTTTGGAATGTATCGCGAGATGTTTGCTTTTGACGCAGTGGATGCTCTCGATCGCTACCTAGCAGCCCCTGGAACACGGGCCCACGCCATTATTGCTCCCTCAAACAATTTTCCCTTCAGCCTCCACATCCTCCGTCCCACACTGACGACAACTACGATCGCCGATACTGGACACTGGCTGATGCTGGATGCGCCAGAAGCCTTTGCTAGGGAACTTGATATCTGTTTGGAAGGTGTTTAATATATAGCCTTTCTCAGTAGCATGAGGTGTTCTTGGGCATTGGGCATTGGGCATTGGGCATTGGGCATTGGGCATTAGGCATTGGGCATTGGGCATTGGAAGAGTACCTTACTTTCCTGAGAACCGCTATAGATTTCGACAAAATCTGTTAGTTTTACCACAATTCATCGAGAGTTAAGTTGTGGGGGTTTTTGAGGATGAAGGCGTTGTTGTCTTTGATTAAGTCACCGCTACAGAGAATCGGTAAGCGTTCTTGATAAGCTTTAATCGCCAGGATATAATCTTTGTCTGCAAGTGAAGTTTGAATTTTTTGCAATTTGGCAACTACAAGGCCGATGAGAGTAATTTCACCACTTAATTTTTGGGTATTTGGGGTGTGAATTTGCATAACAATTCCCTGAATTATCGTGTTGGGAATGCGGGTAAGCAGTTCGCTTAAAATTTCAATCTGAGGGCGATTTTCTGCGTTTTCTAGGGTTTGAATTGCTTGGCTGATACGCGCTCCATAATCTCGGAGATTTTGCCGATTAGGTAGCAATATTTCTAATTCTTCTCCGTCGGCTGTTGGTTTGTGCCAAAGTGTGGCATTATCTAAGAAAGGTTGGTCTTGATGCCAGCCGTGAGTTTGTAAGTAATTTCTCAGTTGATTTAGCTCGATGGTTTCGAGAGTTTGGCGATCTTTTACGGTGAATTTCATGGTTGGACTCCTTGGCTCATTCCCTCCATAATTGACTGAAGGGCGGCGACTGTGTGGTGAATTGAAATGTTGAGATGACTGGAAGCTACTTGTCAATAAAATATTATCGCGAACATTTTAATCAATCCCTCTTTAAAAATGTTTTTTTGTAAAAGGTGAGGGTTAGTAACTATAAGTTCATTCACAAGCATAATTTACTACTTCGTCCCTGTACGAATCATCTTGAAACCATACACATAAATATCAGGAAACCCGTAACGGTTTTCTTTATGGCGCCATTTAGCCAGACCAATTTCAGTTAAAAAACTGGCAAATTCATCAAAATCAGGATATCTTTCCTGTGCGCTTTTCTCCCATGCGTACTCAAGTAGTTGTCTGCTAGGTAAAGCGGGAATACCTTCTAAAGCTTCAAAAAATTGACATAAGTCAGGATATTCTTGTTTAATTGCATCACAACGTTCATCTGATGCCTTTTCTAAACCAATTTCCAGAGATGCTCCCCGAAGTAAACGATCACTAGGAGCCTTAACTGATGTTTGTCCCTTGTAAGTTAGCTCATGCTCTTTTGCTCCTTGAAGCAAGGCACTTAAGCTGCGGGGAAAGGCAGTACCATTTAAGTCTGATAAACGTTCGTAAACCCATCTATAAACATATTTAGCTTTTTTTCCTGTTCTTCGACGTATTCCCCACAATAAGTCTAGGGCGCGGTTTAAGGTTTCTTCATTAGCATTATCAATATTTTCAACAGGTGAAGAACGATCTACTAAATCTTTAAAATCTCGTGCTTGCGTGGCTTGGCGAAGGGCTAACCGCAAGAAATCTACCCTTGTCCACTTCAAAAAGAGATCGCGTCCATTGAAGTGACTTTTATTGTCAAAGTTCAAACGATTCCAAATGTCTTCTCGCAGAAATATTTTAAAGCGAATAGATGTTAAGCGACGGGCATCACAAGCTTGAATAAGTTGAAATAAACCACTTAAAGCTTGCTGTCTAACTCCCTCTCTTTCGGGGAAGTCTTCATCTAAATCGTCGTATAAAAGCCAAAGTGTTTGATTTTTCTCCCGTTGCTGTTCGTTCAGAATATCTAAGACATCCGGCAAAACAAGTATCAACTGTGAATCAGTTGATAATTCAATTAAGGCTTTAGTATGTTCAGCCTTCCAGTTTTCTTCCGGCAGTCCCTTCAATATGTTGCGTAGACTTTCAAATTTAGGTTTTTGACTCCCTTTCTCCGGCAGTTTTAAATAATTTTCTTGATCTACTCGAAATATCAGGTATGCTCGCCAAAATGCCTCCCAAGTTCCCTCATTATCTTTTAAATTTCGCTGGATAATTTGAAATTCGCTGCGTGTTGGGCGACTGGTCTGGGATGCACCATGACCGGAGAGGAAGATTACAGAATCTAATCGGCCACGAGCTAGCTGTCGAGCCTTATCCTCATGTTCTAATAAAAGTAAATAAAGAGCCGTTTTCCCAGTTCCTTTTCTACCTCGAATGAGGCAAGTTGTTTCGTCTAAAAATTTGTCAAAATTAGGAGTTTTCTGAAATAGACCCAGAAGATTTGAGCTGGGATCAGCAGCATTTAAGGCTGGGAATTGAAGGCTTTCAATAATTTTCCAGCGTTGTTCTGTATCTGTTGCTGCTAGAATTTCCTGTGAGCGAATTTGAATAGTTTCTTCATCTATTAAGTTAGCAATTCGATTGTAGTAATCCAACAAACCTGTTACAGGATGATTATCGGCTAGAGCAATTGATGGCAGGTAAGGAACAATTAATGGTTCTGCTATTTCAGATTGAGACTCATCTGAGTCATCACCATTTTCATTCAGTTCATCTTGATCTATTTCGCCCTCAATGACTTTGCGTAAAAGCTGCCAAACCTCTGTAACTTTAGCCGTTCCACTATTGCTGATATCAGGAACAGGTGAAAACACAAAGTTGATTGATAGCTTGCCAAAAGAATTGAGTGATTTTAGGAGAAGATCAATCCCTTGCCGATTTTGCTCGTTCGGAAACAAAAAAATAATTGCCTCATCAGCAGCTTGAAGTAGAGATAAAGCACCCCATTCATTAATTCCGGTACGCGAATCTACTAAAATAACGTCTGGTTTTAACTGCTCTTGAATTTCTCGACTAAAAATAGACCAGAGAGTTTCACCATTATCAAGAATAGTAGTTGCTCGAAGATCATCAACTTTAGAAATGTAATCAAGACTTAAAGAACCCGCAGGAACAATGAAGAGTCTTCCTGTAGCATCCGGTATTGTAACTTCGCCAAATATCTTGGTGATTAAAACATTTGGTTCTAACTCTTCCGGTAGATAGGATCGTTCATAAAAATAATCTACAATACCGAATTCAGGTAGTGGTTTTAAGCTAAAAGCTGTACTTAAACCTGGTGCTTCTAAATCTAAGTCAACAGCCACAACTTTTCGACCGCGCATAGCCAAAATCCAAGCCACATGGGTTAAGGCAGTGGTTCTACCGACTCCTCCCTTAAAAGAGTAGAATGTTATTGTTCGAGGAATGCGGGGTTCAGGTTGAGGGGATTGAGATTGATTTTGAGGATTTGCCGCCCACAAAGCTAAATCTTGCCAAGTTTGTACTGAACTTCCATTTGTAAGCTGGGGGGCTGACAAATCCAAAGATCTTGCTTCTTCTACTGTATATAAAGAAATAAAACCTGGGGATATTTTAAATTTATGAAGGATGCGATACACTTGCTCTTTTCGCTGTGGGAAAGATAATTCTTTAAAGCGATCACTTATAATCGTTAAATTCAGAAGTCCAGAAGTTGAAATATTTATGTCAGTCCATTCCTGCGGAGTCTGTACATAAATGTCCGTAAGCTCCCGTTTAAGTGATACTTGCCAAGTTTCCTGCATATCTGTGTCCTCAAAGTTTAGTAGCTTGCGTCTGTAACCAACCTATGAGACTATTATATGCTGATAGCCACTGCTTATAGTTTGGCTCATCCGATTGACTACTAGAGTAGCGCATATCTATAAAATGTTGATTGTTGGGATTTTCAACTGTGTTAAGCCATTTCATTACTTGTGGAAACTTTTGCACTCTATCATGAAGCTTATTATGCCGCTTCAAAGCATCTTGAAAACTATGTCCCGGATTAGTAATTGTGTGTTTAGGATTGTTAGAATCAGTTTTCCATTCTCGCTTTGCACTTTTGGGCAGGGAAGCTAAAATCATCGCTTTTAGTAAACATTCTATGGTAATGCCTCCGAAGTGCATGGCGGCTACTTTTCTGTCGGAGTGACAAAGTTTTTCAGTATCCATATGACGTTCTAAAAAAGCAGCTTGGTAATCTTCCATGTTTGCGAAAGGTTTGGTGAACTTGGTAGCTGTAACAAATAAATATCGCCTTTATTAGATGATTACCTAGATATTGAGCCAGCGACATAAAAAGTCAAGTTGGCTACTTCATTGGGTCAATTATATCATTTTTAGGATGACAAGTTGAGCGAATAAAAAAATAATTATTATTTAAACAAAGGTCAGATGGAGCTGGCAAAATATCGTTGATATGGCTTGATGTTTTCATTGTTTCGTCAGTAGGGACTTGCAGTATTTACAGTCAGGGAATTAGATAATACAGTATAACTAATTTCTGGATTAGTCTGATACTTTCCTCCGCAATGTCTGCGATCGCCCCAAAAACGTCCCAATCAGCTTTCGGCAGGACGATAGCAAGAGTACAGCAACCGGGTGCAGCAGACCCCTCCTTCGCCGTCAAATGCAGCATCTTCTCGTCCAAACCCTCCTCCTCCTCCTCCAATGCCTCCGCCTCCGCCCCCACATACCTCTCAGGAGTTAAAACATAACACTTACCGTTTTGCTTTTTTCTTGCCTTTTGACTCCGCACCAGTGTTACAACTCTTCTGGAAAGTACATTTGCAGCAAATCTGCCCCGCCCTAACCCAACCAACCTAACTTCTCCAGAAATTAGGTAAAAAGCACCTAAAGTATGATGCGAAACTCGGGCAATACTCTTATTCTATAAATTCATCGGGCATTAAACCGATATCCACAACCGCTAAGATTTATTGCCAAAAATTAAATCTTTCCGGCGAAAAGTTGCTATTTAATGAATAAGACTTTACAATCCAGCAAGGTAAATGAAACTCTCAATGAGCAGTGCTGCAAGCACTAACCCGAAATGGGTCGCAAGTGCCAAAAAGCAGCAAAAGCTACATTTTTTAACTCTTTCAACAGCAAAGCATTGGCAAAAAAACCAGGGATCGACGGTTGGCATCTTGGAACGAATGCTTTGCTCGCAATACTACAAATGTATCAAAACTTGTCTGCCAAATTTAGCCCTAACCGATGCCTAGCTGTAACTCTTGCTGCGTAAGGTTTCAGTTTCTAATTAGGCTGGTTTTATTGTCTTTAACTACTTGAGGATTCGATCGCATGATTTCGTCTACAACTCAATCCGATGTGCTGCCTTTGCCTTCGCCAACCGTAACGGCTGCAACCCAAACCAGTGTGGCTGCAGCAACTGGGGTGTGCGTGACGGTTCACGGTCACTTTTACCAGCCACCCCGGGAAAACCCTTACCTGGACGCGATCGAACGCCAAGCCAGCGCCTCTCCCGCCCACGACTGGAACGAACGCATTGACATCGAGTGCTACCGCCCGAACGCCTTTGCCCGCATACTTAACGATCGCGGCGAAGTCACGGGGATCGTCAACAACTACGAGTATATGAGCTTCAACATCGGGCCCACCCTGATGAGCTGGCTCGAACGCTACGACGCGGAAGTCTACCAGCGGATTCTGGAGGCCGATCGCAAAAGCTGTCAGCGTCTCAACGGTCACGGCAACGCGATCGCCCAAGTCTACAATCACATCATCATGCCGCTGGCTAACGAGCGAGACAAATACACCCAAATTCGCTGGGGGATCGCAGATTTTCGCTCCCGGTTCAATCGCGATCCCGAAGGAATGTGGCTCGCCGAAACCGCCGTAGACTACGCCACCCTCGAAGTTTTAGTCGCTGAAGGCATCCGCTTCATTGTCTTAGCCCCCTCCCAAGCCGAACGCTGCCGCCCGCTAATCGGGCAAAACCACGAAGGGGAACATGGGCAAAATTCCGAATGGCACGAAGTCGGCGGGGGTCAAATCGATCCGACACGCCCGTACCGCTGCTATTTGAAGCCGGAAATGCGATTGATGGCTGACCACCAACTCTCGCCACTGAGCACTCACCATTTTGGCCGCAGGCACTTCCAAAATTCCGAAGCCCCACCTGCCAACACTCCCTACATCGATATCTTTTTCTACGATGGCCCGATCTCGCGGGATATGGGCTTCAACGACGTTCTCAGCAGCAGCCACCACTTGGTGGGGCGCTTGGGTCAAGCAGTACGGGGAGACCACCGACCGGCTCAATTAATCTGCGTGGCGACGGACGGCGAAACTTTCGGCCACCACAAACACAGTACGGAAAAATGCCTCGCTTACGCCTTCACAGAAGAGTTTCCCCGTCGAGGCTGGACGGTGACGAATTTTGCTCATTATTTAAGTCAAAATCCGAGCGCTTGGGAAGTGGAACTCAAACCGGTGACGGCCTGGAGTTGTTCTCACGGGGTCGATCGCTGGCAAGATGATTGCGGCTGCGGTGGTGGTGGCGAGTGGAACCAAAAATGGCGCCGCCCTCTGCGGGATACTCTCAATTGGCTGCGCGATCGACTGATTCCGATTTACGAAGAAGCAGGGCGCAAGCTGTTGAGCGATCCCTGGAAAGCTAGAGATGAATATATTGAGGTCATCCGGGATCGATCGCCCGCTAACGTTGACAGTTTCCTCCAACGCCATCAAGTGCGCCCCCTCGATGCCGGAGAACAGGTGGATGCCCTGCGACTGCTGGAAATGCAGCGCCACACCCTGTTAATGTTCACTAGCTGCGGCTGGTTTTTTGAAGAAATCTCGCGGCCCGAAGGCGTGCAAATTCTGCGCTACGCGGCCCGGGCGCTGGAATTGGCGGGCGAAGTTACCGGCGTGCAGCTAGAAAAGGATTTTGTCGCTCAACTAGCCCTCGTACCCAGCAACGTTGACTATTTCCAAACAGGGGCCGAAGTTTACCGCAAACTTGTGGTGACAGCCCAAATTAGTCTCAGACAAGTGGCAGCCCACTACGCGATCAGTTCTCTGTTTGCCAAATATCCCCGCGAACAGCGAGTTTACTGCTATCAGGCCCTGCAGGAAGATTTCCAAATTCAGCGCATGGGCTCGATGACTCTGGCTGTGGGTCAATTGCAGTTAACCTCGGAAATTACGCGGGAAACAGAGGTTTATGTGTTTGCTGCGTTCCACCTCGGCGGCTGGGACTTCCACTGCTGCATTCAGCCTTTTGGCAGCCGCCGATCTTACACTATGCTGAAAGAGCGGTTGTTTGGGGTTATGCAAGAAGCTTCGGCGGCCCACGCCATTCTGGAAATGGTGCGGCTGTTTGGGGATCAGTCCTTTAGCTTGCGGGATTTATTCGCTGAGGAACGCCACCGGATCGTGCAGTTGCTGAGTCAGGAAAATTTGACTCGGTTGGATCAGCTTTACACTCAGGTTTACCGCGAAAATTACGGGGTGATGATGGCTTTCCACCGAGACGAGTTGCCGGTGCCGGTAGAGTTGCAGGTGGCTGCTGAGGTGGCTTTGGGACATCGCTGTTTGACGGCGGCTAAGGCCCTGGAAGTGGAAACGGAGGATGTGGAACCGTTGCTGGCCGAAATTGAGGCGATCGCCACTGAAAGCGGCCATCTCCGCTGTCGGTTGAACGTTCCCGAAGTCAAGGAAATTTTGGAAAAGATGGTTTGGCGATCGCTAGACAGGCTGCTGCAAGCAGGATCGGGCGCGGAGGATCGCTCGCCTGTCAAGTTAGAAGCTGATATCCGCACGATCGAGCGTTTGATTGCGGTGGGCGATCGGCTGAGTTTGGGTTTGTGTCTGGATCGATCGCAGGAACTGTATTTCGATTCTCTGTACAGTCAAATTGTGCCTCTGTGTTTGGGCTGGCTGCAACTGCAAGATGCCTCCGAGGGCGAGAGTGTTGTCGCTGCCGTTGCCTTGGGGATTGCAGGTTCCGGCGCCGGCTGGGACTTGTCTTCAATCCGGCAGTTGCTGGAGTTGGGTCAAACCTTGGCTGTTGATGTTGAGTGTTGGTTAAATCAGTTAAGTAAATAGTTTCTCGATTAGCCAAGGAAATCAATTCCCGCGCTTGAGAATCTGCCCGATCGGGGTTTAAATCCCGATCGGGCCTACGGGTTCAACCGAGAATCATCAACATTTCGGCTGACGTGGATCGTGGCTGGGGATCGAAGCAGCGACAGGGAACCGCCAACTTTGTTTAAGTTTTCGCTCTACTTGTGGGAAGATAAGAAGACTGGCGGCAAAGCGTACAAGTGTTAAGCACCAGTAGGCTTTGCAGAGTTTTGAAGAGAGAACACTAAATATAAGTCTGTCAGTAACTCAGGGCTAAAGCCACTGAGCTTGTAAGAGGAATCAAGCAAGCTGTATTGACCAGCCTAAGTCTTCACTGACTACGTTATTGGGGTCATAACACCGGAAAATGCGACGCTAGTTTTCCGCTCTGTTGTTTACAGTTAAACAGTCTTAAAGTCACTCTCGACAGTGCTGTAAGCGTGACAAGCCCCGATAACCTTGGCGAAGCGAACATTACCCCGAAAAGGAGATTGAGGCAACCATACCTCACCGGAGAGGCAACCATACCTCTCCAACCCCGCAAGGGGATTCAAGGCGGTTGAAACCGCCGAGTCGTTTCCCTCTCAGGGCTGAAGCCACTGAGTTTCCCATATACCGAATGTTTCTTATGAAAGTTGGCGATCGCGTTTGCATTAAAAACTCTGTTGTTGTCTACCACCACCCTGAAAATCGCAGTCAACCATTTGATATTAAGGGTATGGAAGGAGAAGTCGTGGCGATCGTTCACGAATGGCACGGCAGACCTGTCAGTGCCAATTGGCCGGTTCTAGTTCAGTTTGACAAAAAATTTCGAGCTCACTTCAAAGAGGATGAGGTCGAATTGATATCTTCGGAAGTCTAGCTGTCTCAAAAGTTGAAGCCGGAGCCCAAAGACAATATCAAATCCCGTCAGTCGATTTTAGATTTTAGATTTTAGATTTACTCCACAGATGAATCTGGAACCTTGAACTAGGATATAAAATTTTGGGCGGCTAACGACTCCTGTCGGAAAGCAATTATCCGTTTTTGGGCGAGGGTCATATAACTGTTGTAGAGTTTGTAGTGAGGAGTTCAGTTTTTTCTGTGGGTGTTAGTCGATCGGCGCGGCTAAAGTCCTTACTACAAACCATCTTTTTTATTTAACGCTTAATTTTTCGACCGTCCGCGGCTGAACCAACCTAAAATATTCCAATCTCCCTGCATTTTCTGCAATTCCTGCTGATGCTGCTTGGCTGTAGCGTAATACCACTGGCAGTGAAGTTCTAGTTCTTGACGGTACTTAATTTCGTCGTAAAACTCGCGGACAATTTGGTGTCTCTGAAAAATTTCGGCCGCGGGAGTCGGTTCTGGGGCAATGTTTTGCAACTCGTGGGGCAGCATGATTGTTTGGGGGCGACGGTGGCTAATATTTGCTGTAATGACTTTAAGCTAACACACTCAATCAATTTTGGATTTTAGATTTTAGATTTTAGATTTTAGATCGTATCCGTTTGATTGGGAATCTTATCTGATGAAGTTTTGTAGGGGCCGCTTCGCCCAGATATTTGATAAGTATAGACAAATTATACAGCATATTCCATGTATGTGCGGTACACACAATCTTGTAGTAAGCATCGGTGCGTCGCCACCAACAATCTGCAAGTTCCATTTAAAAGGTCGCAGCGACGCACCCTACATATTAAAATCACACAATATAAATTTAGCGGCTACTGTACTTCATCAACCTGGAATATGCTGTATAAACCCGCCCCGCCCCTATAATTGGGATGCAACCGGATTTGATATTAGCTTAAATTCTTCAATCTAAAATCCAAAATCCCAAATATAAAATTCTGTTAAAGCCATCCCCGCAGACGATAAACGATTAAGCCGATGTATTCTTTCAAGGCTTTAGTTGACTGGTTTAACTGATAGGTGTCCGGCAATAAATCCAAGGCGACTGATTGCCAATTGCTTTGGGATGCTGCGATATCCTGCTGCGTTATCTGAAAGTCTGTTGGTGCGGCAATTGCTTTTATTCCCTGACGCTGGAAAATTAACAGCGATCGAGTCATGTGCATCGCCGATGTCACTAGCAAAACCTGCCCTTTTATGCCTTTACCATCTAAAATTTTCCGCACGTTGACCGCATTTTGATAGGTGTTGTGTGAATCGGGGTCTTGCAGAATTGCTGATGCCGGTACACCCATTGTTTGGGCAATTTCTGCCATGTCTGCCGATTCGGGAGGCCCGCCACCTTTCCAATCTACTCTACCGCCGCTGAGAATTAGCAGGGAAGCTTTGCCTTGTTTGTAAAGTCGGGAACCATAGATTATGCGATCGCCCGCTTCCGCTAATTCTACCCAAGGACGGGGAGGTAAAGCTGCTTTGACACCGCCGCCCAAGACGATAATCGCTTCAGCTTGGGGGAGTTCGGCGGTTGGTAAGTTTTGCCATTCGAGCGATCGAACTAACGATTTTGAAACCCAACCGCTACTTCCGAGCAGTAAAATAATTAGAGCCGCAGCAATTGGCGCCGCCGCCCATTTCGGACGCTTCCAAAGTGTTATTAAAGCCGCCATCATTAACAGGCAACTCAACCCCAAAGGATAAATAAACAGTGGCAGGAGTTTCGATAGAAATACAAACATTCAATTGGGAATTTGGCATGGGGAAATTGTACGATCGTGTAGCCGAAGTATTGGGTATTGGGACGAAGGGCATTAGTGAATGTTAACTAATGACTAATGACTAATGACTGTTGACTGTTGACTGTTGACTGTTGACTGTTGACTAATGACTAATGACTAATGACTAATGACTAATGACTAATGACTAATGACTAATGACTAATGACTAAAGCTAGCGACGATCCTCTGGCCCGGACAACCAGTCTAACAATGTAGGAGCTTCACGCCTAGAGGTTTTGCTATATAGTTTGCTCTCCCTTTCCACTACTTCTTTATTGAGGATAGCATCCGAGGTTTTCTCCTTGGAACTTAAATTCGGGTTGAGTAGTAATTCGTTGTGCCACCAAGCGACAATTAAACCTGCTGCCACGCCACCAATGACACCAAGGCCAAGACTCAGGGGTAGCGTACATCCTACTAAGCGAAACCCAACGGTAAACAACACAAACCATATCAGCGCGGGGCTAAACCCCTTGGAGTCTCCGGTAAATTTTGGCATAAGCTGCAAGTTATGTTTGTAATAACAAAGAAAGATATTTACAATATTAGCAGACAATCAAATTGGCAAGGGCGATCGATCTGCAACTACTCCCCACAAATCAAGTTTAATTGTACCTCTAAGTCTTGCGCGGTATCTACAATGTTTACAGAAATTTGCTCTAATTCTGTACAAGGTTCAAAAGATGCTTCCTGCGAACTCAATAGTTCTGCTGTCGCGTCGGCAATATCGCCCCTGCGCTGTTGCAGTCGTTCTCGCAATACTTCAATTGGTGCGGTGCAGTAAATGATTTGCAGGGGTAAGCCGTGGGATTGAGCCTGATTAATCGCATCCGTTCTCCAGTTTTGGCGATCGAACTTTGCATCTAAAATCACATCCCAACCTCGCTCAGCCAAAATTATCCCCAACTCTAACAATCTACCATAAGTCTGTGCCGTCATTTCATCCGAGTACAAATCTTGCCCGCCACGTTCATTTAAAGGAATTCCGCCTAAATGTTTGCGAACCGCATCGGATCGAATGTGAATTGCCCCAGTGCGGCGAGCCAAATATCGAGCCGCTGTACTCTTGCCAGAACCAGACAAACCAGACATCAAAGTTAACTTTCCCCGGTGCGGTTTTGTGTATTGCCAAGCCAATTTATAGTAATGAGCCGCAGTCTGTGAAATCTCTGCTTTTTGGTCTGTTGAAATAGCGGAATCGTCCAACATTAACGAAGTTACTTTTGCTCTAACATAAGCTTGACGGCTCAAATACAAAGGCAACAGTTGCAGTCCTTCCCAATCCCCTGTTTGTTCGATGTAAGTATTGAGAAAAGCATTGCCTAAGTCTCTGCGCCCCCGCGATTCCAAATCCATTACTGTAAAAGCGACATCGTACATGACATCAACAAAGCGAAAAGGCTCGTTAAATTCAATGCAGTCGAACAGCAAGATTTTATCTGGCCAGAATGCTATATTCCGCAAGTGCAAATCTCCGTGGCACTCGCGAATTTTATTATTGCCAATCCGGCGATTAAATAATTCTTGATTTTTTTCAAAAAACGCATCTGTATAATCTTTAGTTTCCTGAAAATGTGCCTGAGTCTGCGGCCCGCCAATATATTTTTCCGAAATCCGGTAATTATTGTTTATTGCTGTACGAATCTGACTGACTTCGCCAAATGTGCGAATGTAGCTATTACTAATTGCCGTGCTGTGAAACTTGGCCACTTCCCGCCCTAAGTCTGCCATAATTTGCTCGGTCAACAGTCCGCGTTCCAACAAACTGAGCAACAGCGAATCTTGAGGAAATTCTCGCATTTTCAGCACGTATTCTACAGCAATTTTGGCGGAATTAATAGCAGGTAAGCTGCTGCCTAATTGAAACGAATTCCCAATTTTAACAATTGGCAAAACTTCTAGATAAATTTCCGGTGCAGTGCGTCGGTTCAGCAGCAATTCTTCGTTGCTGAAATGCTGCCGTTTCTCCAAAGTTGAATAGTCCAAAAAGCCAAAATTAACTGGTTTCTTGATTTTGTAAGTATAATCTCCTGTCAGCAAAACAAAGGAAGCGTGAGTCTGAATTAGCTGCACTGGTTCTGTCACCCCGTGCGGGTAAAACCCGGGCTGCAACATTTGCTGAATCAGAGGTGGGAGACAAGTCATAGCGATTTTAGATTTTGGATTTTAGATTTTAGATTGGGGATTTTGGATTGTGAATTTTAGATTTTAAGTTGGGGACTTTAGATTGGGAGTGGGGATGTTGACTTTAATCAGATTTATTATAGAGTTGATAGTTAGTGTAAAAAAAAGCAGCGATGACAGAAAATAATCAAGAATCTGGTTCGGTGGATGTGTTTGGCGTGGGAAATGCCCTTGTAGACATCCTAGCATTGGTGGAAGATGAATTTGTACTCGGCCACGGGCTGAATCGCGGCGGGATGACGCTGATGAATTCAGAAACGCAGGGGGGGATTTTGCACGATTTAGAGCACAATTCGCTGCAAATGCGATCGGGGGGTTCGGCGGCAAATACGATGATTGGTTTGGCTCAAAGCGGCGGTAAAGCGTATTATTCGGGGAAGGTTGCTAAGGATACTAACGGCGAATTTTATCGGCAAGATTTGCTGGCGGCGGGGATTGATTTTAACGTGCATCCTGCTGAGTCGTCGCAGGAGCCCACTGGTACTTGTGTTGTGCTGACTACGCCGGATGCGGAACGCACTATGTGTACTAATTTGGGGGTTTCTACTACTCTGGCTGCGACTGATATTGATGTCGATCGACTGGCTCACTGCAAGTACAGTTATGTTGAGGGCTATCTTTGGGATGCTCCCGATCCGAGAAAGGCTAGCATTGAGACGATGGAACAGTCTAAGCGTCTGGGTGTGAAGGTGGCTTTTACTTTTTCGGATGGCTTTTTAGTCGATCGATTTGCTGATGATTTTCACAAGGTGGTTTCGGAATATTGCGATGTAATTTTTTGCAATGCTGATGAAGTTCGGAGCTTTTTTAAGGAGGAATCTTTGGAAGAGTGCGCTCGGAAAATGAGCGAGATTTCGGATTTGGCTTTTATCACTAATGGGGATAAAGGCTGCATGGTGGTGGAGAACAAACAGATTGTTGATGTGGCTGGATTTCCGGTAAAGGCGATCGATACTGTGGGTGCTGGGGATGCTTTTGCGGGGGGTGTTTTGTTTGGAATTACTAACGGTTTAAGTTCTACACAAGCCGCTCGTTGGGGCAATTTCTTGGCTTCTAGGGTGGTGCAGATTCATGGGCCTCGGCTTGAGGGTTCTCAGGCTCATCTTTTGAGTGAGGTGATTTCTGCTTAGGAATTGAAAGGGGCGATCGCACTTTTTGTGTTAAGGGCGATCGCTCTTTTTTTAACCACAAATAGAGGTTGGCTGAGTGCGTGGATTGAGTGATTTTGAGATAATTTGTCTTCCACTTTTAGCCTGCTTTTTCTGCCAATCTGCAAACATAGCATCCAAGTCGTAATTGAATGACTTAGCGTGTTGTTCGCGAATTTGGTGAATTTTCTCCACGATCTCATCTTGCCACATAAATTCAACCTCCTAGTAGTTCGTAAGGCGTACAAATGATCGGTAATTGGTATCCCAAATCCAAACTAATTTCTGCAAGTTTTCTCTGAATTTGAGCGTTAGCGATATGCTTACAGTTCCATGTTAGCAGGTAATCTAAATCGTAAACGGTAGCTGCCGCAATATGAACCGCATCAGCAGCAGCTTTAGGCGGAAGATTGCTTCGTGTGAGAAATTGTCCTGCTAAGTCTCGTACAGCTTGATTGAGTTCCAGCAATGGAAAGTCGCGAAGTATCTCCAAACGTTGAGTCGCAATCTCTGAGTCACCTTCTGCTATTTCGTCCAAAACAACTTGTGAGATGTAGAGCCTGAAGTTGCTTCGCCGAAATTCCCACCAATCTCGTGTTACCTCAATGTTTGCAGCTATAATCAGGTTTTTGGTGGCTCTAGCGGTGAGGTAGCCCAAGATACTGGTTTCGATGTAGACTGTTTCACTCATACGTAATGGATGATCGCAAATTTCATGTTAACCATACCATGTTGTTTGTCTATTCCGATTTTAAGGGCGATTCCCTTCGGGATAGCTTCGCACGCGCGTACTTTTTGGATTAAGGGCGATCGCTCTTTTTGAACCCCAGATGAAAACTGACACGAAAAAGCCGATCGCTATTGCTTAAATAAAATTTAACGACAGTTTATTTCTCACCAGATTATGACTATCATTGAACAGATTTACGCGATCGTCAAAACCCTTCCCGAAAACCAAGCTAGCGAAATTCTCACTTTCGCTGAGTTTATTCGTGCCAAGTACCTGAATGAGAACCAATCCACCGACACAGTAGATTCTTTAACTCCTTGGACAGAATTGGTTTATTCCCTAGCTGGAACATGGGCAGAAGACTTTCCTACTCTGGAAGACATTCGTGCGGAGTCGGGGGAAGACATCTTGCGGGAGAGCTTTTAGATGTACATTTTGGATACGAATACATTAATTTACTATTTCAAAGGACAAGGAGAAGTTGCCCAAAACATTCTGCCATAGTAAAAACAGCTTTATGGTGGAAAGTAGCGATAAATATCTTTCCGGTGAAGCACCCTGGCAAAAGTAACAGTTTCGCCATCAAAATAAAAACCTATTCGATAGTCTCCAACCCGAAGCCGATACGCATTATCATCACCTTTCAATTTTTTTAAGTTAACAATTGTTTGTAAATCATTACTATTGGGAATTTCCGCAAAAGCAAAATCCTTGATTTGCTCAAACACAGGCGTACTTTTAAGAGCTTTTAAATCTTTCAAAAAACTGGGTAGATATTCGACTTTCATTCACTTTCCAGTTCTGCAAGTGCTTGCTCTAAATTTAACGGGTTTTCATTTTTTACTTCGCGCATAGCCTGGAGAAGTCCTTTATCTTCGATCGCTTCTAGGAAATACTGATAGTCGGTATAATCTAGAATAACTTGACTAATGTTGCCTTCGGCATCGAATATCAATTCTTTAGCCAGTGGATAGTCTTCTATTTTCATACACTTTTATGGTGAGATGAGTTATGAGGGAATGATGCTTCTATTTTAACAGCGATATCTCAGAACCCGATGAAGTGCGATCGGGTATGTTGGTTATTGGGTCTAATAAAATTTGTCCGGCTTCGTTGACGAGAACGCGATACTCTGTTGACTTGGGTTCGAGGTTTAAACTGATGCGTCCTTGTGAATCTGAGCTGATTAAGTTTTTCCGAATCCAAAACATATCTTTCAGCTATTATAAAGTTGGGTAAAACTCGGTTGGTTGAGTTTTACTTAATTATAACAAATTAGATGTTGTTTGTCTATTCGGATTTTAAGGGCGATCGCACTTTTTGTCGTAAGGGCGATTCCCTTCGGGATAGCTTCGCTTCACGCTCTTTTTTGAACCACAGACGAGCGCTGGTTTTTGTCAATTTTGCAGAATGTATTGACTGATAATATTTTTGAGTTCTTGAGGAGCTTCTTTGGCAATCGCCGCTCCTAAATCGGGACGCACAACCCACCACCAAACCAGTTGTTCTAAACGATCGGGAGGATTTTCATTAGGACACAATTCGATCGTACTTTCATTGACACCAATAATGTTAGCACAAAGGTCATTAGCAATGCTAACACGAGCGTCTAGATTTTCAAACTGTACGATGTCTTGCCAGCTAATTTCATTGGGAATAGAATTGAGGATTGATTGGATATCTAGAGTCAGCATTAAACTGTTCCTCCGAAAGCTATAATAACTCTAATGCCAAAGTCTTGTTGTTCTGCAAAAGATTGAGTGCTGAGCCACCCTCTCACGGTTAGAGTATTCGTACCTGTTAATTAAGGTTGGACGGAGTTGTAGAAATTGGTAATTTCCTGATGAATTGACCCAGTACCGTGTTCTAGCCGGACGAGATTGCCTGTATTGTGTATTGCTTCTGCCCCGAATCTCTGTAAATTTGATGTTGTTTGCCCAACTATATGATGCCACGCTAACCCCGCTCCTGCCACCCCGATCGTTCTTTTAAATTCACCCAAAGTTTGAAAGCCTTGTCCGGGTGTTATGGGTGAGATGACAGTCCTTGATTCTAGTTCTCTAGCTAGTCGTCTCGCTATTTCTCGTCGAGTTTCGTCGGTCATTTATGCGAGTTAGCTTTCACTGCTGTGATTTAATTTTACGATGGTTTATCACGCTTAAATCCCGATCGGCATATTCAGAAAAGTCACCCAAATCATGTACTTCACCTTTAGCTGCTTGCGCGAGGCCGCACTTAACGGCGGCTAATGCTTGGGGGTTTTGCCACAACCACTGTTCGCGATCGGGTATGTTGGTTATTGGGTCTAATAAAATTTGTCCGGCTTCGTTGACGAGAACGCGATACTCTGTTGACTTGGGTTCGAGGTTTAAACTGAGGTGTCCTTGTGGATCTGTGCTGATTAAGTTTTTCAGAATCCAAAACATATCTTTCAGCTATTATAAAGTTGGGTAAAACTCGGTTGGTTGAGTTTTACTCAATTATAACAAATTAGATGTTGTTTGTCTATTCTGATTTTAAGGGCGATTCCCTTCGGGATAGCTTCGCACGCGCGTACTTTTTGTGTTAAGGGCGATCGCTCTTTTTAGCAACCGCAGATGAACGGGAATGGATGGGGAAGGAAGAAAGGACGATCGCTATTATTAAAAATTCCAAGCGAGCGTGTAAAAATCTCTGTTTTGGCTATAATAGTATTATTTTTGAATCATACCTAATAAAAAATCATGACAACAACAGTAAGCGTAGAACACATTGAAAGAACACCGGGAGTACGAGGCGGGAAACCCCGGATTGCTGGGACGAGAATCGCCGTACAAGATGTGATGGTGATGCACCTAAAAATGGGTTATTCTCTTTTAGAAATTGCCACTAAGTACGATCTGCTGGTAGCAGCCGTTTATGACGCTATGGCTTATTATTACGATCATCGCCAAGCAATTGATAGAGAAATGGCAGAAGATGATGCTTTTGTGGATGAATTTATGCGTCAAAATCCAGGTAGGTTACAAACAAAAATCAAGGAATTAAAAGGTGAGTCTGCGAATTAGGTTTCATTTAGATGAGCATATCGATCGGGACATTGCTAGGGCGTTACGTCTCTATGGTATTGATGTGACGACAACGGTTGAAGCAGGATTAAGGACTAAGATAGATGAGCAGCAGTGGTTGTTTATTCAACAACAGCAGCGAGTGCTTGTCACTCAGGATCGAGATTTTCTAGTTATGGCTGGTATGAGCAAGGATCATCCTGGTGTGGCTTATTTTAAACAGGGGAGTCGTTCGATCGGACAAGTAATAGAAACTTTGATTTTGCTATATGAAATTTACACACCGGAAGATATGGTCGGAATGGTAGAGTATTTGTGAGGGCGAAGGGCGATCGCTCTTTTTTGAACCGAAGATGAAGGCGGATGGATGGGGAGGGATTAAGGGCGATCGCCGCCGCCCGTCGCCGACTTAGACCCCTGTAGAATGAGCCATAATAGACAAAGCCGCAACCCTTGTAGCCCGATCGATTAACCAGCAACCATTAGAGAGTTTGATTTATGCTAATTCAGAAAATCGTTCAAGAATTACAAGACATCCCCGAAGACAAACTCGCAGAAATCTATGATTTGATTCACTATTTTCGCCTCGGATTAGGACGGGAACAGCCACAGCCCCGCACCCCTGGTTTACTGACGGGAGAACTCGGTGATGCTTTTTTTGAACCCCTACCAGAAGAGGAACTGGAAAAATGGGAATAAGCTACCTTATCGACACCCATATCCTGCTGTGGTGGCTCTTTGATGACCCCAAACTCAATGCCCAATGCCGCGAGATCGTTCGCAACCCCGATTTTAATATCATTGTTAGCACTGTTTCCGCTTGGGAAATAGCCACCAAATATCGCATCGGTAAACTTCCCGAAGCCAAACAGATTGTGGAGGAATATTCGCAAATCCTCCACCGAGCCAAATTTATCGAACTAGCTATAACTTCAGCTCATGCCCTGCGCGCTGGCCGCCTGCCCATTGCCCACCGCGACCCCTTTAACCGGATGATTATGGCACAAGCTGAACTCGAAAATTTGCCGGTTATTACCTACGACACAGCCTTTCACACGGGGCTAATTCAAGTTATCCCCACCGTCGAATCAAGAGCATGAGTATGTGAAGGGCGATTCCCTACGGGATAGCTTCGCTTCACGCACTTTTTGGATTAAGGGCGATCGTACTTTTTAGCACCGCAGATGAACGGGGATGAACGGGGAGGGATAAAGGGCGATCGGCTCTTAAATTCACGGAGATGCTGGTGAAGCCGGAGATGCGGATTGTTCTTGGTTTAATTGCTCCTGTGTTACACAACACTCAGGAGAAACCTCAATGGAAAGATTTTCTCCACCCCGATTTATTTCAAGATTTATAGTAGAGAATAACAATGAATATCTAATTTTAGATTGAGCATCAGAAACATTGCTAACAGTTGTTCCATTTACACTACGAATAATATCCCCAGCTCGCAGGTCTGCTTTAGCTGCTGGTGAATCCTTATTAACTTCTTTGATTAGAACATCTGTTTTTTGGGAAGAGGAAGATTCCATTTTAATTCCTATAATCGGATAACCCTTAAAGTTAGCAAGTACGGGAGATTCAACTATCGAATTATCGGAATTTACTGAAATATTACGAAAGGTAGGGGGTTTATTTGCTTCTACAACACGAATCAAAATGTTATCAGTTACATAAGTATCGTTAGGTTTATTAGTATCCACATCAGTAGGATTTTCACCCACTATCACTAGCCCTTTAGATGATTGCCTAAGTCTCATTGTTTGCCAAATCTTGTAACTGCCACCTTGAGGATTATTAGGCGCATTAACTACCATAATTCCTGAATCCCCACTCATGGATAGAACAGCCTGATGCTGATTCACGCCAGCAGCAAACTCTAACTCCCAAACCCCATTTGTGCTAGGATATGTTCCTGATGAAGCTGGAGTGAGTTCTCCAAAAATGCTACTTACTGTAGAAGTTTCAGGAGTTGGCGTAACTTCAGGAGTTGAGGTAGGTGGTGGAGAATCTGTAGGTTTCACAGATTCTTGTACACTTCCAGTCGAGGTATCTGCAGACGTAGGTGCGCTGTTTTGGGGTTCAGGAACCAGTAAAAAAATTCCTTTAGATACTAAAACTGCAATTGCCATTACAACTATGGGTTTCCATGAAATTGAGCTGGACTGACCCCGACCATTCACAACGTAACATCTAGCTATAATGTCGTGAAGAGCTTGTTTTTCTTGTGTGTATGCAGCCATTGAGTAGCCAATAATAGCAACTAATAGCCCTATGATAAACAGGGCTAAAATTAAATATCCATAAAGAGATGTATCTTGGGCTGTACTGGGGATCATAGCCGCTACAAAAAAAGCCCCTATCCAAAATAAAAAACCAATTGACTTAGCGAAGTATCTGCCTGTGGCTTTGCCAAAGGAAATCTTATTTCCCTGAATATTGGTAACGATAATACCTACAACCCTTTTCCCAAAAGTTCCCTGCATTGAACAACTTTCGAGTACAGCATAGTACACCCAAGATATTATCGTTATCAATATCAAATACATACCTAGCTTGATATCTGGAGTTGTTAATTCTGCTGGCGATCGACCAACAATTATGAAGCCGACAATATTAAGAATAATCCCATCTATTAAGGACGCCACAAATCTTTTATCAATTCCTGCGTAGCCTGTTGTTCTAGTCATTTTATTGTTTCCTAACCACTAAACAGCCAGATATTCGATCGTGAAGAGTTCTTCTTTTGTGAGTAAATCCACCCATCAAAAAACCAATAAATACAAGCAGGTAAGACAGCAGTTTACTGCTATGCCTTTTTATTGCTTGTTCAAAAGTAATCTTATTTCCACTTAAATCTGTAACAATAATTTCCACTGCCATTTTGCCAAGGGTTGCTTGCATGGGAGAACTTTCCATGACTGGACAGTACAGAAAACCAAGTACGGCATACCAGAAAATCAAACCCCATAAAGTAGCAGTGCCACCAAACATTACTGCATTAATAGGAAGACTGCCCAAAGCCAAAATAGATATGTCAATTAAATAGGCTACCAGTCTGCGTCCAAAGTCGGCTGGTTGTAATAGGGGTGGCGGTGGCTGTTGGTATGGTGTTTGTTGATAAGGTGACTGTTGATATGATGGTTGTTGATATGGTGGTTGTTGTTGGTATGAAGGTGGTTGTTGGTATGGTGGTTGTGAGACAGGTATGGTTTGTAGTATATTATGAACAGCTTGCAGTGCTTCCGAAGCAGATTGATAACGTTGTTGATGCCGAAAACGTACCATTGTTTCTAATACATTAGCCAAATTATTGCTAACTTGTACTCTGTTTCGCCAGATAACTTCCGAAGTATTAATATCTGTAGCAAGTTGCAGTGGAGATACACCTGTGAGAGCTTCAATCGCAATCATTCCTACTGCGTAAATGTCGCTGCAAAATAAAGGTTGCCCACTTAACTGTTCCACAGGCATATAACCGGGCGTACCAACTACAGAATTTTGAACTACGTTTCCTTGGGTGTTAAATACTTTGCTAGTAACTTCTTTTACTGCTCCAAAGTCGATGAGTACAATCTTTTTATCAGACTGTCTGGCGATCAAGTTTTCAGGCTTAATATCACGGTGAATTACTTTTTTTTGATGCACAAACTCTAAAACTTCTAAAATGTCTCTCAACAAGTAAGTGACCGCGTGTTCACTCCATTGAATACCCGTATAGATGCTTTTACGAAGATCGTTGCCCTTTACAAATTCTTGGACTAGAAAAAATTCTTGATTTTCTAGGAAGTAAGCTAAAAGCCTGGGAATTTGGTCGTGTTGTCCTAATGTTTTCAGTATTCTAGCTTCTTGTTCAAATTTTTGCTGTGCCCACTGCAACACAGACTGCTTCTGGGGCTTGAGCCTCTTAACAACGCAGACTTCATTAAAATTGTTGGTATCCTCAGCTAAATATGTTTCGCCAAAACCACCCTCTTTTAGTTCGTTTGTGATGTGATAGCGTCCACTCTGAAGTTTTGTTCCAACTAGATTTTTTCCAAACATAAAAGTTTTAGGACTTTTGCTAGGAAGTGCTTGCACAAGCCCCTAGTGCTAGCTTTGACGGGAGCTTGGAGGTTTTTGAATTTGATTCTTACCGAAATCCAGACTCATCTTTTAAGGGTAATTCAAAATCCCCACTCTGCGCCAACTCAATGGCTCAGCATTTGGCTCAATGCCCAAGGCTCATTTGGCTCATTTGGCTCATCTTTCGGCTCTCCGATGTGAGCTATAATCGAATTGGGGTAAAGTTATGGTATAGGAGTAGCAATGGCAGGCTTGCTCAGAGCATCCGAAGAAGGGCTAAAAATCATTGACATGGTAAGACGCAATCTCGGATGGAATAAAGCAGATGAGCTCTGGTGTCAGGCTGCTCTCACTTCAAAAGCAACTTTAAAGCGATTTTGGACGCAGCAACCAATTAGACGAGAGACTTTTATACACATTTGCAAAGCTGTAGGTGTGAAAAACTGGCAAGACATTGTTGCGCGAGAAATTCAGGAACCAGAATTATTATCAGCCCCGATCGCAGATATCCCCCTAGACAACCAAAACGATCGCACTTTCCCCCTCCCAGAAAACTTACCCCCCGTCCGAAATTGGGTACAGCGCACCAAAGAAATCGACACCTTAAAAACCCTAATTGTTGAACCCCATCTTGTAGGGGCGGTGCCCCCGTGCCCGCCCTGGGGGGTTCCCATCGCCATCTCAATTGTCGGCTTACCGGGCATCGGAAAAACCACCCTCATCAGCCAACTAATTCGCCAACTCCACACCGAAAAAACCCCCTTCGCCTGCGCCGCTTGGCAATCCTTGCAATCGGCAACAGGCAAAGCACCCGCCTTCGATCGCACAATTGACTCCCTGCTATTCACCCTATCCAACGGCGACATTACCGCAGCCGTCAATCCTCAAAATGACTATTTCAAAAAAACCGAAAATCTGCTCAAAATCCTCAGAGAAAAACCTTGCTTACTCGTTTTCGATCGCGCCGACACACTTTTGAAAGCAGGAGAGGCAAAAGCGGCTGGTTATTTCGCAGACGATGGTGCAGAATATGCTTGGTTATTCAAACAACTATTAGAAACAGAACATCAAAGCAAAATCATTTTCACCAGTCGCGAAAGCTTAGCTGAATTGCCGTCAACAGTCACCCGCGAAATCCAGCTAAACGGATTGGATCGAGATGCCGCAGTTGCCCTATTGCAATCTTTTAATCTGACTGCGAATGCAGAGGAATTAGCCGAAATGTGCGATCGCTATTCAGGACATCCCAAAGCCTTACAACTCGTCGCAGCCTTGATTCGAGATGATACCGAGTTTCAGGGAAATGTCGGGATTTTTCTGCACCAGAGAGACTGGTTGCTGATTCGAGATATTGAAAGAGCGATCGATGAAATGATAGCGCGTCTGGGCGACGGCGAGCAAACTTGTCTCAGCCGAATTTCTGTCTATCAAACCTCAGAATATCCGCTATCTTTTGCAGGGATTAGCGCTCAAATGCCAGAAGTTAGCAAGTATGAACTTAAAGAAAATATTATTCAGGCACTCAAACGCCGACAATTGCTATATTACGATCGCCACCTCAAATCCTATCACTTGCATCCGCTACTCCGAGAAAAGGGCGAGTACCTGCTAAGTCAAAATCCTGAAAATCTCCGTACCGCCCACAGCCAAGCCTATAATTATTATATCAGCATTCCCCTCAAACCAAAATCGGAATGGCAAGATATCGAGGATATTAAGCCCCTAATCAGAGCGCACTATCATGCTTCTCAAGCACAAGATTTAGATGCAGCAAATGCGATTATTTCTGAAGTATATGAGTATTTGCGGCAGTGGAATTGTGCAGAGTTAGTATGTGCAAATCTACCGTTGCCATTGTTAACGGAAGTAAAAAACATAACTCTGTAGGGGCTGGTTCACCGACAATAATTGCCAAAAACCCACAATCTTATAAACCCGCCCCCGCGCCACCATCAATCCCAATCTACCTCTTTTAAGATAACTATAAAAACCTGGAGGGCGGGTTTATTTAACCTGTCTGCACCGTTAAATCTGTTGGTGAACCCGCCCCTACAGGATGTATGAAAATGGCGCAGAAGGTGAGATTAAACTGATATATTGCACCATTTTCAATAACTCTGTAGGGGCGGGTTCACCGACAATAATTGCCCAAAACCCACAATTTCATAAACCCGCCCCCACACCACCATCAATCCCAATCTACCTCTTTCAAAATAACTATAAAAACCTGGAGAGGGCGGGTTTATTTAACCTGTCTGCACCGTTAAATCTGTTGGTGAACCCGCCCCTACAGGAGCCATGACAATGGCGCAGAATGTGAGATTAAACTGATATCTTTCACTATTATTAATAACTTTGTAGGGGCGGGTTCACCGACAATAATTGCCCAAAACCCACAATCTCGTAAACCCGCCCCCGCGCCACCATCAATCCCAATCTACCTCTTTTAAGATACTTCAACCACTAGAATAAATCCCTCTTTCTTGCAGTTGCTGCATAAAAAAATCTTCCAAACTAGGCTTAGCCAAATTCATCCCAATTAGCTGCCCTCCCGTACCGCTCAGACTAGAAATAAACTCCTTCGGAGTGCCCTGCAAATGGCCGTACCACAAATCATCATCAACTTCCATATCCGGTATCCATTTTTTCAGGATATTCAAGTGTCCGCCCCTACCTTCAACCCGGTAAGTTTCAGTATTGCCGAGGAGTTCGTCGATCGCACCAATGCAAATTAACTCACCCTTCGCCAAAATTGCCACTCGATCGCAAATCTTCTCCACATCAGACAATATATGCGAATTAAAAAAAATCGTTTTTCCTTGATTTTTCAGCGATAAAATTATCTCCCGCATCTGATAGCGCCCCATCGGATCTAAACCCGACATCGGCTCATCTAAAAATACCACATCGGGATTGTTAATCAAAGCTTGAGCCATGCCGATCCGTTGCAGCATTCCCTTAGAATACTGGCGCAACTGTTTTTTAATTGCCGCCGATTGAGATAGCCCAACTAAATCTAGCAAATTCGGAATTCGCTGCCGCTGAATCGAGGGGGGAATTTGAAATAACCCCGCCGCAAATTGCAAGAATTCCCAGCCCGTGAGATAATCGTAAAAATAGGGATTTTCTGGCAAATAGCCGACTCGCTGCTTCACAGTGCGATCGCCCAAAGGCTTCCCCAACAGCAGCGCCCGGCCAGAAGTGGGGCGCACTATACCCAGCAAAGTTTTCAGCAGCGTAGTTTTCCCCGCTCCATTTTGCCCTAATAACCCAAAAGTTTCCCCCTCAGAGACAGTCAGAGTGCAATTTTTGAGCGATTCAATTTTTTCATTCATCCAGAAGCCGGTACGGTAGAACTTCCCCAGATTAAATGTTTCCACCACTGGGGTAGCTCTGGGCATCTCTATGGGATTTGGCGCATCTACAAGAGGTTCCATTTTTGTCACAGAAATAACTAGCACCTGATTATATTCTATTGCACAAGTTAAGTAATAATTGCTA
Organism: Microcoleus sp. T3_B1; assembly: GCF_036700445.1. Taxonomy (NCBI): domain Bacteria; kingdom Bacillati; phylum Cyanobacteriota; class Cyanophyceae; order Oscillatoriales; family Microcoleaceae; genus Microcoleus; species Microcoleus sp. T3_B1. Next base: position 205,303 of record NZ_JAUBOX010000001.1, on the reverse strand, counting down.
TTTTTAATGTTAAACTAATATTAGCTGTAGTTAAAATTTGCTAAATATGGATCGTTCAAAAATTATTGCTATTATCACTGGGGTGATTTCTATAGTTTTAGCAGTTGCCTACCTGCTGCTCGTCACCCTCCTTGACTTCCGAGGCGAAATGCTGCCCGCACCTCAAAGTCAGTTGCCAGTCTCCATGCCACTTCAGCAATTAGGCACTACTAACCCGACTTTGCGACTACATTAGTTATTGGTTATTGGTTATTGGTTATTAATCCTTGCAATAACAACCAACAACTAACAACCAACAACTGCCAACTAACTAATAGACATGAATTGCTTTCATCATGTGATATGCAACTAGCAACTGCGTCAAAGCTAGCGGGTAACTTTGCAAAACTTCGCCCGTTGTGCCGATAAGTTTGCCAATTTCCGGGTTGCCTTGGGCGGAGCAAAATCCCCGCAGGTGTGGCAACTCGCTACACAACATCATTTCCAGTTCGTTTACTTGCTCGCTGGTAGCGTGGGAGTCTACTTCCAAAACGTCAACAGGTTTGCCCATATCCCGATCGAGTCCCAAGCGAATTGCAGGTTTAAAACTCTCGCTGCCTCGACCTAAAATTTCAGTAAAATCAGGGTGAGGAATTGTAGGTCTGAGCACTAAACGGACGCTCAAATTCGATTCATTGTCCGCTTCGGGCGGGTAAAAACTAACTACAACATCGGCCGATTTGCGCTGAGGACGAATGAAGTCTTCAGAGTCCGGTTCCCGTTTTTTTATTTCTGCAAGCACCTGTTCTTCAGTATAACCGCGCTTCATGACATCGCGCTTAACTTTCCACTGACTTCGCAACTCTTCGGGAGGAGCAAGATACACTTTTACGTCGTAAGAATCGCGGATTGTTCGGGTTGCGTAACCCAGCAAACCTTCAACTATGACAAATTTGCTGGGCTTGATGTATTCCGGTGGGTCGAATGTACCTGTGGTGTGGTTGTAGATGGGTTTGAGAATTGCTTGTCCGGTACGCAGCAGGCTGAGATGCTGCTGCATGATGTCGAGGTAATTGCAGTCGGGATGCAATGCTGTGATTCCGATTTCTGCCCGCTGCTTTCTGTCGTAGCGATGATAGTCGTCAGTGCAAATCACAGTGACATTTTCTGGCCCCAATACTTGGGCAATTCCCCGCGTCAGGGTGGTTTTGCCCGCTGCGCTGTCTCCGACAATACCGAGAATAATTGGTCGATCGCTCATTGTTTTTACCCGGACGCACAATAGCAAATTTTGTTGTCAATCTTACATCTTATCAAAGTTGTGTTCGATCCGATCGCTCGGTTCGACCGAAAGCATCCAGGATACAAGCCCCCGGATTCATCTGTGGAGAAATAAAAAACCTGTATCCGATAAAGGAGCCCCCGAATTTATCCGTGGGGTCAATGCTTCAAATCTAAAATCTACAATCTAAAATCTAAAATCGATTGACTTGATCCCCCCCGGAGTCTCCCCAATCTGTAAAATTATTGTTATATTTCTTAATATAATGCGGCACCGGAGACTCAGGGAGCATCTGATTAAAAAATCACGCCCATTTCTCAACCGCCCAAGATGTCGATCGTACTTTTGAATCCAACTCTTGTCAGAATTTCGCGCAAATTATCCCTGCAAAGTGTCCGGGTAGTCTCTTTTGTCTTTTGTAGTGCAAATTGCAGCGGTGGGGCTTGTGGGATATTTTTGGTTTCAAAACCAGCCAGCAAGCAGTGCATCAATTCGCCAGTCCATCAATCGACGCCCAGGGCGATCGAATTTATCCGCAATATGAAGTTTTAGCCCCAGCTTTCGCTGTTTTGACAAATTAGTATAATAAATGTGAGTTCAGGAGGCAATCATGCCCTCAGAAACCTGTTTTTTTTCCTTTTGCTTGCCTTCGGCAATGCGTTTTTCTGTGAAAAAAAATAGGTTTGGACGCACCCGTGCGTAATTTATAAATTTAAACAAATCTTAATTTTATTAAGCTTAACTAAGCCCGGAGCAAGCCGATGAATCAACCATATTCAGAAAAATTAAAGGGCCGTGTTTTAATTGTGGATGACAGTCTTAACAACTTATTGTTACTGGAGCTGATCTTATCCAGGAAAGGCTATAAAGTAGAAGCTGCATCTAGCGGTCAACTGGCACTCGATGCTGTGGATTTGGCTCAGCCTGACTTGATTTTGCTGGATATTATGATGCCCGATATGGATGGCTATGAAGTTTGCAGTCGCTTGAAAGCGAGCGATCGCACTTCTGGCATTCCCATTATTTTTCTGAGTGCTGTGGTACAAGCTTCTGAGAAGGTGAAAGCCTTTAAGGCTGGCGGGGCGGACTACATTACTAAACCTTTTCAAACCGTAGAGGTGGTAGCTAGGGTAGAAAATCAATTGCGGCTGCGGGAACTAGAGTTGCAACTGAGGGATAAAAATCTGATGTTGCAGCAGGAAATCGCCTATCGGGAACAGGCAGAAATGGAAACGCGGCTGCTGTTGGAAACAACCAAGTCTCAGAAAGAAAAAATTGAAGAATTGCTATTAAATATTTTGCCGAAACCGATTGCAGAGCGCTTGCAGGATGGGCAAAGCATAATTGCTGACAGCTTTTCGGATGTCAGTGTTTTATTCGCCGATTTGGTGGGATTTACGAATTTTGCATCTCAAAGAAGTGCGGCCGAAACTGTGAAAGTTCTCAATCAAATTTTTAGTCAATTTGATGAGTTATCGTTACGGCACGGTTTGGAGAAAATCAAAACTATGGGTGACGCTTACATGGTAGTTGGCGGTTTGCCCGAACCGCAGGAAAATCACGCTTCTGCCATTGCCCAAATGGCACTAGATATGCAAGCTGCTGTCGCTAGCTTCAATGTCCAAAACAATCAAAACTTTAGTCTCCGCATTGGGATAAATATTGGTGGGGTAGTGGCGGGAGTCATTGGTTTAACTAAATTTAGTTACGATTTGTGGGGGGATACAGTAAATGTTGCTCAGCGGATGGAATCAAGCGGTATTCCGGGGGAAATTCAGGTGACTTCTGCAGTTTACGATCGTTTAAAAGATAAATTTTTGTTTAAAAAGCGCGGTGCTGTTGAGATTAAAGGTAAAGGAGAAATGATGGTTTATTTGTTGGTGGGGCGAAATTAGTCAGTTGACAGTTGACAGTTGGTAGGGGCGGTGCCCCTGTGCCCGCCCTCTTAGTTGACAGTTGACAGTTGACAATGCCCAATTCCCAATTCCCCATTCCCAATTCCCCATTCCCAATTACCACTCATCGTTGCGTTTGTTGCTGTAAGTTTCCCAATCGTCTTGTTGCGGCGGCTGATACAAGGATTCTGGTTCTATTTCTGGTTCCAATTCCGCTGACATTTCTAATTCGGGTTCCGATTCCTGCTGATAAATGTTCAGAGGTTCGACAACGCGGGCGATCGCATCTTTGACAAATGCTTTGACAAACTCGTCTTTCCGATTTAACTGAAACTGCCTTTGCACGACTTCGGCAATGCCACCATCGCCCCAATCTTGGTCATGGCGGAAATATTCAATAAAACTTTTACCGGCAATTCTGGTTAAATAAGCCGCACTGACTGCTTGAATTGCTTTGCCAAGTACAAACCCGGCTACGCTTAACTGCAGCGCCCTTGACACTACTTGAATTACGCCTTCAACTATTCCCAAACTTGCTAGGGTTTTTGCTAGAGACAAGGCCAGTTCTTTCGCGCGATCGATGTTTAATTCGCAGCCGTAAATCTTAGCAATTTCTACTACCATTTGAGCGTTAACTGCTGCTGTCGCTAACAAATCCACAACTGGCAAAGGCGTTACAGCAATTACTCCGGCTCCGATCCACTGAAAGCGCTCTACTGCTTTATCAGCTTGCCGCCTTCTTTGAGCATCAATTAACTTGCGCGCTTGGTCTCCCAAGTGCTGAGATTGCAGCAAAATATTGTCCGCAATTAAGTCTTCGCCTTCGGCTCGCAAAATCGCAGCGACGCGCCGAATTAATGGCATAATATCCGGGTCTGGCTGAAAAATTGTGCCGTCTTCTAGTACAACTTTTTGCGGATTGGCGCTAATTGCTACTACATCCATTGCTGATACAAAACCTTTGACTCGCTGCCGCAGTCGATCGAGAATTTCATCTCTGTCGGTGTCGGGATAAAGGTCAACTTTATTAAAAACCACGATCGACCTTTTGCCAATTTCCGCCAAAGTCCGCAGCGGTTCGTACTCGGATTTGCGTAAATCGCCGTCCAAAACAAATAAGATCAAATCTGCCCTCGCCGCCAACTGCCTCGCCAATTCCTCTCTGTAAGTTCCCGCAACTCCCGCTTCCAAGATGCCTGGGGTATCGGTAATTGCTAATTCTCGATCGATTCCTTTCAATTTCAGAGTGTAAGTTTCCCCAACTTCGGTAGTTCCCATCGGCGCGCCCACCTGTCCCGCCATCCGCCCCACCAGCGCATTCACAGCGGAAGTTTTGCCCGCAGAACCGGTGCCGAAAACCACTACTCGAACGCTGCCACGAGCCATGCTAGCTTCAATTTCGCGGGCTCTCAACAGCAAAGCTTGCCGCGCTACTTCATCTTGAATGCGATCGACTTGTTGCCTGATTGCTTTGAGATTTTCCGAAGCTGCTTCACTTTTCACAACAGGAATCTTCGGAGTAATCGGCCGTTTTCCCTTAACTTTCTGAGGGCGTTGCAGCAGCCTAAAATAGTAAACCAGCGCAAAAATTAGCGTTCCCAAAAGTACAATTATCAGGAAAATTAGCAAATTAGCCAGCAGCGGAGAAGCAGACCACGCAACTTGACTGTAAAGCCCTGTTAAGGAACTCACCAGCCCAATAATCAGCCCCAGGGTGAGGCAGAAAGCAGCAATTAAGGTTAACAGGCGCGGCAAAGGCATGAGGGGAGTGGCAAATAAAAGGGTTATGCTGTAAACTACCCGACACTCATGCTTTGCATAGAGTGCGGGCTTTCAGTAGCCCTCAAGACAACTTCCTGCAAAGAGCAGGACATTATCTCGGAACCTCCGGGCAGGTTTACGATCTGCCCCAATGTAGCAATATTTCTTGCTCCATTCACATCGGCATCGCCAATCCATCCGCATCGCTCATTCAGGCACTCAAACCGCTTACCTTGGCGATTGCCAATCACCTTGCAACAGTGACAAGTTTTGGAGGTATAGCGCGGATCAACCAGTCTTACATCAACGCCAAATTTCACGCCTTTATAGGTCAGGAATTGGCGCAACTGGTAGAACGCCCAACTATTGCTGCGTCTCCGTTCTGTTTTAGACCGTGGCAGTTCATTGGTACGCTCTCTGATTCCGGTCAAGTCTTCCAGGGTAATAGCCTGATTTGATGTCTTGGCTTGCTGGATCAGTCGATAGCTGATGGTATGGTTCAGCCATGTCTGGAATCTCCGTTCTCGTCCACTCAACCGTTGCAAAATCTGTCTCGCCCTTCTACGAGTAGACCTTGTGCCTTTGGACGCTTGACGCTGTAACGAAGCCCGTACACGGCTATATCTGTCTCTGGCTTGTGTTACCTGTTTGCCACTGAATTTCTCTCCAGCAGATGTACAAGCAATGTCTGTGCGTCCCAAATCAACACCCAAGACATCATCAGTCTTTTGTTTCTCTGGTGGCTCAGACTCAAGCTGAATGTTCAGATAAAAGCTACCATCGTTGCGCTTTACCAAAGTTGCCGTTTTGGGGTCTTGTCCTTGCAGCAAGTGTTTTTGGTAATTACCAATGTGCAGCTTAAACTTTTCTCTGCCCTTGAGCATGGTCAAGCTGACCAACCAATCCGATTCGCCTCTATGTGAAAGTTCTCGCGTCGTAAGTGGCAGAAGTGGGGGCAAACTTCTTAACGGGCTTACCCTTTTGCTTTGCCGTTTTGCGATTAGCGCAAACTCTACGAATTGCGTGAATCGTCATTTGAGCAGACAGCCCAGAATGCGATCGCGCTTCCTTGTAAATCAAGGACTGAACAGCAATCTGATTCGTCAGCTTTTCGGGTGTATGGGTGTTCACGTACTCACAGCATTTTGCAAAGGCAGTCAGTACCGCATTCAGCTTTTCAACCTGCTGCTGCGATACTTCCAATTTGCAAGAGAGTGTAAGAACTTGGGACATTTTCAATGTGTGAAGTTTTGCTGTTGTTATTGTAGCGTATTGGCAGCTTTCGGGGTTAAGAACTGCTCGATAATCTCTACCCATACCTGGACATTACTACCATTTTTGTTCAGATATCAGACATAACTGTAACCATCTTTGCGATGGATGGCTTTACAGTAATCGAGCCTTACTGAAAACCGTTTTTTGTTGATAATGAACTCACCTCTTCCATCCGACATAGGGCAGACTCTAGTTGTAAATGTTCCTTGATACTTACCTTTCGGCACATCGGCTCGAACAATATCGCCAGTACAAAAGCCAAAAATTGGACGCAGCGGGCGATGCTTGACTGGATAGCCATATTTATCCGTTTGGCAGCGCTGCCTTCCACCAAAACCAGTTGCAGTGACATTGAGAATGCGCTCTGTTAAGACTTGCAGCGTTTGGGTGATACCCACACAAGCTGCATCCAGCCAGTGAGTTTTTTGCAATCCCAACCGAGTCCTGTTGTATTTGGTTTGTCCTCCTGTACCTGTTGTGACTGGCAAACCTGTTTTTTTGAGTTGATTAAACAATGCCCATCGGGTAGCATTAACGGCTGCTGCATCCAAACAAGGTCGCTTGGCTTGACCTAAGATCCGCTTTAGTAAATCGGGCTTTTTTGAGAGAAACTGCTCAATTAATTTGGTTCCTTTCTTGATGTTGCATTTCTCACAAGCTAAGCACAGATTAGAGATACGGTTGCTACCTCCTTTCGCTCTAGGGTGAATATGCTCGATCTGTAAAGGAACATTTTCAATCCCGCAATAAGCACAGTTTCTTTGCCACTTTTCTAATAAATACTCGCGGCTCTCGTACCCAAACAAAGTGCCTTGTTGGTATTCGCACCCGCTAATCTCTGGATTTTCTAGCGCTTGCGTGTCAAACTTAACTAACTCCTGTCTGATTTCACCAATAGGAGCAAATTTACACAGACGCTTGACCCAAGTTTCTGTGGTTAAAACCCGATGCCTTAAACTTGGTGCTAGCCACCCTTGAGGGCGCGAACGGTTCAGAAAACGCGGCTGGCGGTAGCGTGTATTGCGGTTTCTCCGACCTCTCCGTAAAGACCTACGAGAGTCAAGAGCTAGTTTAATTTGTTGCCCGCGATGCTTCAATTCCATCCCCCAAATAACCTCATCCCGGTCGGTTACAAGAGCAAATCCCGTAACTTTTGAACCCGGATCGATTTTGAGAGTAAGAGGATGAACAACTGGAATATCGATAGCTCGTTTCAGAATTAGAGTAAAGGGATATCTGCGAAAAACAGCAGCTTTACCCTGCTCTAATAATTTCCTTGCCTGTACTGGATGAATTGGATTCATCGGTGTTTTTTGAGCGTCAATGAGAAAAACGTAGTTTGACATCTTCTGTCATCCAATTAAGTAATGTTTGCCTCGGTAATGTTGAGAGGGCTTGTTCGGAACTAGGCACGGGCTTATAAACCTTTCACCACGACTTTTTAACCTAGTTCGACAGGGCAGAAAACTGGCGTTTATTTTCTGGTGTCATGACCCTCCCAACGTAGGCTTCGGAAAGCCTTAACCTGCACGTTCGTTACTCGGGGTAGAAGTTTCTACTTCTGTCCAGATTTGGGTAGGTTTTTACGAACGGTTTTAGTGGTAGCGGGTGCAGATAAAGTGCGATCGCCCTCTTGCTGCAATTGTAGCTTGCACCAGAACTAAGTAAGTCGCTGGGAAAATTCGCCCGTATGTAACAAAAGATTAAGTAGGGTGATTCGAGTTAAATTTAATAGGTTGTGTAAGGTTGTGTACGGTTTTTTCTTTACCTTCCACCCCATGAATTACCGCAGAAGCAAGCTCTAATTCCGAGTCAAATATTTGTCCTGCTCGTTCATCTTTTTTGATGTGTTGCCATTCCCAGGCAAAGCAAATTTATTCCTTCTCATATCAATTCCGGCTGCGCCGGAATGATATCAAATCCGGTTGATCGACCGCGATTTTCGTAGGGGCGGGTTCACCAACAATACTTGCCAAGAATTGACAATCTCAAAAACCCGCCCCGACCGGGATATTATGGTTAATCAATCGGACATGATATGATATCAAATCCGCCCTTCATCGTCGGGCGTAAAGTCGAATCCCGATGCCAACAAATAATTCGCGCAATTTTCATTTTTTTGACTCACCGTCAACAGTCAACCGTCAACAGTCAACCGTCAACAGTCAACAGTCAACAATGATTCCGGTTGCACCGGAATCGATTGCTATTTGCCGACAATCGGCAGAGTGAGATGTACCGTTGTTTCCTTTTTATAGATGCTGGTAATTGAGAACTCTCCTCCTGCCAGTTCGACAATTTTCTGGACAATTTTTAAGCCGATACCGGTACCCTGCTGCTCATAGCTCTTGCGCTCAAACTGCATGAAGGCACCAATTTTAGCAATTTGCTCTTCTGTCATGCCCTGCCCGGAGTCATGTACAGATAAATGCAGCATCTCCCCTAGGACTTGACTACTAACTTTAATGGTTGTCTCTGGTGAGGAGAATTTCAGTGCATTATCAATTAATTCATGGAGAATCGTTGATAGATATCGCTCTGATAGAGCGATCTCCGCTTCCTCAAGAGTGAACAACATATCGTTGCTACGATTGACGCTCTGAGCCTGGTATTTCAACTCGGCTTCAATGGCGGAAGCTGAAAATAGAGTTTGGGCAGATTCGATCTTGTGCTGGCGACTTGCGGATAGTTCTAATTCTAAATAAATCAGGAATTTTTTCGTTAATTTTTCTAGGCGACGGCCAGATTCATCGGCCCACCCTAACATCTCACGGATTTCGGCGATATCCATGTCTTCGATATCGTCCTTGAGCAACCCGATCGTGGCTAAGATGCCATTGAGGGGCGTATTCAGTTCGTGGGATAGACTAGAAGCTAAGTTCCCACGCAGCTCATTGAGGGTGCTTTCCAAGGCATTGATGGTATTTTCTTGGATGTGGTATAAGTTCTGGATATTATCATACTGTTGCTTGATTCTGAGCATGGAATGCACGCGAGCACGCATTTCAATAGCATTTACAGGTTTACTGATGAAGTCGTCGGCTCCGGCAGTTAGACAGTTGGCAAGGTCTGACTTTCTGTTTAATGCTGTCACCATAATGATGGGAACGGCTTGCCATTTTGGCATGGCTTTGATTTGCCGGCAAATCTCGATGCCGTCTATTCCCGGCATCATCACATCCAGCAAAATAAGAGCCGGATCAAATATATCGAGGGATGCGATCGCTTCTTGCCCGCTGGCAGCATAATGCAATTGATAATCCTGCTCTGATAACAGGGTTTCAATCACATCAAAGTTATCCGGCTCATCATCAACAATTAAGATAGAGAATTGAGACATAATTTTAACGACTCCAATAATGTAGAAAGTTTTATGAGTTCAGGTGATACCCGTCAGCTAGGCTGCCAAAGTGATTTCAAAAATGGCACCTTTTGGTTGGTTGCTTCTCACACCAATTTCGCCCCCATGTGCCTCAACGACCATTTTGCAGAAAGCTAAACCCAACCCTATTTGAGAGACCTCCGACATCAGATTTCCAATCTCGTATTTCTCAAAAATCTTGTGTCGCAATGTATCAGGAACACCCGGTCCAGAGTCGATAACCTGGATTTTTGCATGGCCAGATGTGAGGAATTCTACATTCACTATGATTTGACTATTGCGTGGGGAAAACTTAATGGCATTCGAGAGGAGATTATCCAGCGCTCGATGTATCAGGGTGGCATCAACCGAGACTTTCCTACTGGTTTCTTCAGGTAACTGAGCGACCAGCAACTGATTTTTTTTAGCAGCGATTACTTCAAAGTTTGATATGGCAGACTCTATGATATCGCACAAATAAACCTCTGCGTAATTGAGACGATTTTCACCTGCTTCGAGTAAAGCCATTTGCAATAAATCATCAATTAATAGCTGTATAGCTTGTGCTGATGAGTAAAGTCGCTCCAGTTGGGTTTGTTGTTGTTCTCTAGGATACTCTATGCTTTTTAGGAGTTCCAAGCCAAGCAAGATACCAGCCAGGGGATTGCGTAAATCGTGGACTACCATTTTAACCATATCTTCCCGCAATTTTAGTAAGCTTTGCAGGTCGTCATACTGGTGCTTAATTCGCAGCATGGAGTGAACTCTGGCACGCAGTTCAAGAGCAGTTACAGGTTTACTAATGAAGTCGTCAGCGCCGGCAGTGAGACAACGGGCAAGGTCTGATTTTGAGTTTAATGCTGTCACCATAATGATGGGAACGGCTTGCCATTTTGACATGGCTTTGATTTGCCGACAAACTTCGATGCCATCTATTCCTGGCATCATCACATCCAGCAAAATAAGAGCGGGTTCAAAGATGTCGAGGGATGCGATCGCTTCTTGCCCGCTGGCAGCGTAATGCAATTGATAGTCTTGCTCACTCAAGAGGGTTTCAATTACATCAAAATTATTGGGTTCGTCGTCAATGATTAAAACGGATGGTCTATTCACGGGTTATCCTTACTTAGAAGCTAAAAGTTGTTGAATAGTGCTTGCCAATTGCTTCAGCTTGACGGGTTTGGTGAGGTAATCATTGGCTCCGGCGGCAAGGCAACGATCGCGATCGCCCGTCATGGCTAAGGCAGTTAGGGCAACGATCGGCAGATCAACTAAGTTTGGATCGCAGCGAATCTGCTGCATAGCTTCTAGACCATCCATACCAGGCATTTGAATGTCCATCAGAATTAGATTGGGGTTTTCCGACTTGGCCAGGGCGATCGCCTCCTCTCCATTCTTAGCCAAGAGAATGCGATAGCCTTTAGCTTTCAGGTAGCTCGAAATCGTAGTGATATTGGCTTCATTGTCTTCCGCCAGCAAGATTAAGGGAGAGCCTCCCTGCTGTTGGGGCCCGCTGGGTTCGATGCGGGGCTCTGTCTGGGATTCCAGGGCAACAGAGGAGGGCGCACCAGTAGGGGCAGTGCCCCCGTGCCTGCCCTCCAATTCGATGCCCCCGTGCCTGCCCTCCAATTCGATGCCCCCGTGCCTGCCCTCCAATTCGATGCCCCCGTGCCTGCCCTCGAGTTCGATCGTGAAGCAACTTCCTACACCCACCTCGCTGGTGAGCAACACCTGCCCGCCGTGGAGTTCGACAATGCGTTTCACCAGGGCAAGCCCCAAGCCTGTCCCCTGATATTGACGATTCAGGGCGCCATCGATTTGGATAAAGGGCTGAAACAGTTTGTTGATATGTTCTGGGGCAATACCAATACCTGTATCGATGACGGCAATTCGCAGAGTCTCTTTGACCAAAAAATGGGGTGGGGAATCGGCAGAATCTGGGTCGGCCCGGCGCTGTTGACGGCTGACTTCTAGGGTGATGCGTCCTCCGCTAGGAGTGAATTTTACCGCGTTGTTGAGCAGGTTGATCAAGACTTGGCGCATCCGCCGTTCATCCATCAATAAGTCGGGCAGATTGAGTGGCACTTTAATCTCTAGTTGGATGCGTTTTTGCAGGGCTTGTTGTTTAATAAATGGCAGACTGGATTGACAGAGATGATTGATTGAAACTGGGGTGCAATCGAGCTCCATTTGACCGGATTCAATTTTGGCGACATCCAAAATGTCGTTGATTAACTCTAGCAAGTGAGAGCTACTGCGCTCAATGGTTTGTAAAGCTTTGATTTGTTGTTGGTTGACGATGCCAAATACTTGCTCTTGTAGCCCCTCGCTCATGCCCAGAATGGCGTTAAGGGGCGTGCGGAGTTCGTGGCTCATGTTGGCAAGAAATTCGTCTTTGAGACGGGTAGCACGGGCCAGTTCTTCGTTAGAGGCTCCCAGTTGTTGGTTGCGCTCGGTGAGTTGCTGCTGGGCTTGTTGCCGTTCGGTGAGTTGTTGCTGCAACTGCTCAAATAGGCTAGCTTGTTGAACCGCGATCGCCAACTGGTTAGCAATTTGTTGCAGGAGTTGTGCTTCCGACTCTTGCCAGACTCGCTTTTCTCGGCAAGCATGGACAACTAAAACCCCCCAGAGCTTGTTGGTTTGCCCGGGGGCAACCCCTCTATGGCTTTCGCTGCTTCGGACTTCTTGCAGGATAGGTGCAACCATTTTGGACTTGACTTGACCAACGCTTGCGTATTCCACCAAGCAATTAGTCCCCATATCGGTGATTATATCGGGGACGATACGGGGATTGCCCTGGCAATAGTGGTTGAGGATTTCTTGAGACCACAGTTGGTCGTCCCAGTAAAGGTTTTTGAGCGCGGGAAACTCGGTCAACACAGATTCTTCAACTATTTGACTTCTGCCATTGTCAAATAGCCGGATTACGATGATTCGATCGCCTTGCAAGATTTCTTTGACTTGCTGTGTCACAGTCGCCAAAATTTCGTTAATATCCAACGATTCGCGAATTTGCTGGGCGATCGCTCCCAAAGTTCGCTGCCGTTGCAGTTGTAAAGCGATCGCCTTTTCTGTTTCCTTGCGGATAGCCAGCTCTGATTGTACCTGTTCGTAGAGGTAAGATTGCTGAATGGCGATCGCTAATTGATTAGCAATTTGTTTAAGTAAATTGATTTCCCACTCTTGCCATTGGCGCGGACGATCGCATTGATGAACAATCAGCAATCCCCAGAGGATTTGATTCTGAATAATTGGAACTACGAGTTTGGCTCTGACCTGGATTTCTGCGAGGAATTCAACCAAGCAGGGTAAGATTGACTCGTTTTCATCTTCCCTATCGTTGAGGGCATAAACTTTTCCTTGGATATAGCGATCGTAGTTCTCTTCGGGGAAAACCTCTTCAGGGAAGAGGATATCCAAGAGCTTAGACGTATTTGGCGAAACAGATTCAGCAATGGCAGCCCCCGTCCCTTCAGGATAAACCCGATAAACCAGGGTTCGGTCTGATTGCAATACCTGATGGATTTCCTCAACAGTGCTATTGAGAATCTCCTCCAGATGCAGAGACGATCGCATCCGTTTAGTAATCGCTCCCAGCAAACGCTCCTGTTTTGCTTGTTGTTGCAATCTCAGTTCGGATTCTTTGCGATGGGTGATATCCTGAAACGTGCCTACCAGACCAATAATATTACCTGAGCAGTCTCGCAGGGGAGCCTTGTGGGTTTCGAGAAATATTGGTTTACCATTGGGTAGGGTTAGCGTTTCTTCGATCCCTAATATAGCTTCACCCGTTTCGATTAACCGCCGATCCATCGCACAATAACCGTTCGCCTCGACTTCTGCGTGGCAAATATCTAAATCTGTTTTACCTATACTTTCAGTCGTAGATGGCAAGCCTAGAGTTTTGGCAAACTGCTGATTGCATCCTAAAAAAACAGACTCTCGATTCTTCCAAAACACCGAAAGCGGGATGGTATCGAGTACCGTTTGCAGAAACTGCTGAGATTCCTGCAAAGCCTTCTGGGCCTGTTTGCGATCGGTGATGTCTACTAATACACAAATAGTTTGATCGTCTGAGTCTGGGAGGAGTGCGGCTCCCATCAGGACAGAAATCCGGCTGCCATCCTTACGGTAGTATTCCTTTTCCCAGGGCTCGCTCGTGCCATCCTGCATCACGCGCTCCATCGCTACAACATCAGCGTGGACATATTCGGGGGGGGTCATGGCATCCCAATGAATTAGCCCCGCATTTAGTTCCTCCCTCGTGTAGCCAACCATCTGTAAGAAGCGATCGTTGGCATCGATAATGTTCCCCTGAAAATCGGCAAATATCATGCCGCTCACACTGGACTCAAACACCCGGCGGAAGCGGATTTCACTGCTTTCCCTGGCGAGTTCAGCTTGTTTGCGATCGCTGATATCCGATAAAATTCCCTGGATGCTAATCAATTCCCCTTCAGCATTTATAACGGGTGTGGGACTGCTTCTCACCCAGACATAATTGCCATCTCGGTGGCGAACTCGGAACTCATAATCACTTGACTTTTTACCACATTTGAGATTCTCCCGATAATATGTAACCAGCAAAGAGCGATCGTCTGGATGCACCAGATGTAGAAACGACTCACCAATCCATGCACGCTCATCCCAGCCAAACATGGTCGTGAATTGCGGTGACACATAAGTGAGTATGCCATCGGGTTCACATGACCAGATCAAATCATTAGCCCCTTCTACCAGCCGCCGGAATTTAGCTTCACTCTCTGCTAATTCGGCTTCGATCTGTTTGCGATCGCTGATATCCCGGCATACACAAATCAATAATCCATCGTCTGTGAGGGTGAGGGATAGCCCTTCGGCAAAGGTAGAGCCATCTTTGCGGGTGGCGATCGCCTCTCCCTCCCAAGCACGATCGCGCATCAGCACCGGAAAGACTTCCCGATCAAACCGTTCTAACTCCTGTTGGGAATACAAAAGTTTCCAGGTTTTGCCCAGCAGTTCTTGGGGATGTTCGTAGCCAAACAGTGTTAGATGGGCTTGATTCACATAGAGGTAGGTCTCTCCTTGGATAATCGCAATGCCGTCGATCGCCGCCTCAATTGCCGCCAGTTGTCTTTTTAGGGTTTCTTGGGTTTGTTTGAGATCGCTAATATCTGCAAAATAGCCAATAATCTCGGTTGGCTTGCCTTGTTCATCTCGCACCAGGCGCAGCTCATCCCGTAGCCAAACGTAGTGACCATCGCGATGCAAAAATCGATATTCATGCTGATGAGTGTTGTGTTCAAAGAGAGCGGATATATGTGCAAAAACCCTAGGGGCATCTTCTGGGTGAATATGGTTAGCCCAGAAGCCAGATTCCGATAAAAATTCTTCTGGTTTGTAGCCCAAAATGGCTTCGATATTTTTGCTCATGAAGGTTGCTCCATAGTCCCCATAGGGCTTACAGCTATAGATCATGGCGGGACTGGAGGCTAGAAGAAATTCGAGGCGTTCTTTCAACAGGCGATTTTCTCGCTCTGTCTGTTGACGCTCAGTAATGTCTTGGATCAGGCCAAGCACATAGAGATGTTTATCATCCATCGATAGGATAGAGGTGGAAATGGAGATAGTACGGCACTGTCCATCTTGGCGCCGGATTTCCCTTTCCAGAGCGATTAAGTTGCCCCTTTGTCGCATCTTTTTCAGGTCGGCAATCGTCTGTTTTTGAGATTCTTGATTATCCAGGTACAAGCTGTGATACCACCCCAGACGGTTAATTTCTTCTAAGGTGTAACCCGTAATCGCTTGCATTTGCTGATTCCAGACTGTGAAGCACAGAAAGGGAAACTCCTCAACTTCATAGAAAACGCACAGCCCTTCTGTCATGTTTTCTACAATTTGTTGACGGAAAGTATTTTCCTGCCGAAGCGTTGCTTCGGCCAACTTGCGATCGGTAATGTCGAAGCGAATGGCTAGATACTGAAAAGGTCGCCCGCCTTCGTCCAAAAAGGGGACAATGGTGCTGGCAACCCAGTACAGGCTACCGTTTTTTGCCTGGTTGCAAATTTCACCGCGCCAAACATGACCGCTAGCAATGGTCTGCCACAGGTCTTGGAAAAACGCAGGGGGATGATAGCCAGAGTTGACTAGGCGATGGGTTTTGCCCATGAGTTCATCGCGGGAGTAGCCAGAGACTACACAGAAGCGATCGTTGACGTAGGATATCACCCCTTCGCGATCGGTGATGACCACGATGGCAGACTGATCCAAGGCCTGTTTAAAGGCTGATAATTCTTGAATTAACTGCTGTCGTTCGAGTTCAGCTTGTTTGCGATCGCTAATATCAAAGTTGAGCCCAATCATGCTCTGGGGATTGCCTTGGGCATCTCGCACGACGACAGCATAGGCTTTAATAAAGTGGAGGCTGCCATCGGGATGCAACACTCGAAACTCGGTATCAAATTCTGCCTCTCCTAAGACGGCTTGCTGGAGCAATGTTTCGGTGGCGGTGCGGTCTTCGGGATGTAGCCGGCTTGCCCAAATGTCGTAAACCACAAGGGAATCAGATTGTTTTGTGACACCGTACAGTTCGTACATCCGCTCATCCCACAAGACGGTGTTGTGTACAAGATCGAAGTCCCAACAGCCGAGCGCCCCTGATTTGAGGGCCAAAGCGAGGCGATCCGATACTTTCTGTAGTTCTGCTTCTGCACGTTTGCGATCGCTAATATCTTTGGCGATACCTAAAAAGCCGATAATTTGCTGATTGACATCCTTGAGGGCGCTGATGGATAGCGACACAGGAAATCGAGAGCCATCTTTGCGGATATAGCTCCACTCTTCTTCGCTGAGAACACCTTGGCGTGCTTTGGCAACAAAAACTTCAAAGCCGGGGGGAATATTTTGCCCTAGTTCGGCAGAGAGTGATGCTGCCCGGTCAATTACCTCATTTGCATCGTGGATGAGTTCGGGCGTACCTTTGCCGACCACTTCTGCTGCACTGTAACCGAGCATCCTTTCGGCTCCAGCATTAAAGGTCTGGATGATGCCTGTTGGGTTAGTGGAGATGATGGAGTAATCAGCACCATCGAGGATGGCGCGTTGCAGGCTGTTGACTTGCCAAAGCTCTTGGGTGCGTTCTTCGACTTTGGCTTCTAGCTGTTGGTTTAGTTGGTACAGTTGTCGCTCGGCCTGTTTGCGATCCGTAACGTCTCGAATCATAAACAAGGCTTCATCTTCGCCGCTCTTGACAATTCTGACCTCTTCATATTGCAGGCGCGGGCCAATGTGCACCTGCTGTTCATAAACTTGCAGTTCTCCTGTGCGTAAGGCTTGCTCTAGGTGGTGTAGATGTCGGGTCGCAATTTCTCCTGAAATAAGATCCACCATCGCCACACCAGGCCTATCGAAATCTGTACCCAGGAAGTCGAGCGGACGATGGGCTGTCACCCTCCCCCGATAAATACCATCGGCACCCATGCGAAACATGAAGTCTGGAACTGCTGCTAATATGGCTCGGCTCTGGGCTTCGCTCTGGATCAGGGCGGTTTCGGCAAGTTTGCGATCGCTAATGTCTGTAATAGCGCCTACATAGCCAACTACTTGCCCGTCTGCATCCAGTTCGGCAACGGACTGCCCATATACCCAAGCCACAGCACCGTCGGGACGTTGAAAGCGATATTCGAGCCCGAAAGGGCGATTTTCTTGGACAGATTTTTGCCATTCGACCGCGATCGAGTCGCGATCTTCGGGGTGCAGCCCTTGTCGCCATCCTTCCCCGATGGCGGCCTTTGGGCTGAGTCCGGTGATCAGACACCAGCGATCGTTAACATAGATGCAGTTGCCCCCAGGATCGGTGCGGAAAATCCCCACTGGTGCGACTTCCACGAGGGTGGCGTAGCGTTCTTCGCTCTCTTGCAGGAAGGCTTCTGTTCGTTTGCGATCGCTAATGTCGGTAATGGTGCCTATAGAGCCGCTCCGATGTCCATTGGCATCGAGTTCGGCGACGCACTGCCCATAAACCCACCTTACTTCACCGTCGGGACGTTGAAAGCGATATTCGAGTTCAAAAGAGTCGTTACCTTGGATGAATTGCTCCCATTGGGCAATGATCCAATCGCGATCGTCGGGGTGCACTCCTCGTTGCCATCCCTGTCCGATAGTGGCTCCTGGTGTGAGTCCGCTGATCTGAAAGTAGCGATCGTTGACATAGGTGCATAGCCCCTCCGCATCGGTGCGAAAAATCCCCACCGGAGCGGCTGCGGCAAGGGCGGCGTAGCGTTCTTCGCTCTCGATCAGGGTGGCTTCGATCCGCTGTCGCTTTACCAGTTCCTTCTGCAATTTTTGGTGGATCGTGGCTTGCCCAATGGCGATCGCCAGATGCACTGATAAGGCTTGTACCAGTTCGACTTCTTCCGGTTGCCAGGCGCGGGCGTGCTGGCTTTCGCTGGCATTGAGCAAGCCCCATAACTCATCGCCACACAGTAGCGGCACCAAAAGTTTGGCTTTTGTCTGGAGGCGGCTCAGCATCTGCCGATGACAGTCTGATATGTTGGCTGTGGAGATATCTGGTACGACGCGAACATATCCCTGACGATAAATCTCAGGATTGTCTTGCTTATAGCAGGTCTCATTGACCCGTTCGCCCAACAGAGACAGGGACGAGTCGGTGGATTCTGCCACGACAATGATTTCCCTATTGGCTTCAAACCGCCAAATATTGACGCGAGCGCAGCCCAGCACTTGCCGCACCTGCTGCACAGTCGTATCCAAAATCGTTTGCAGGCTTAGGGACGAGCGAATTTGGGAGGCCAAGTCTGCGAGTAATTTCTCTCGTTGTACCTTGGTGTTGAGAGCGGCTGTCCGAGTTTCCACCTGTTGCTCGAGCTCAAGGTTGCGATTTGCCAGCAGCGCCACCTTTTCCGCCTCTAGGCGCACCACCTTCTCTTCCCACTTCTGGACCAGCTTGTATAGCTCCAGCGGGTTGAGGGCTTGCAGCAAACTGGTCTGGGTGACAATACCCAGTAACTCCCCTTGTTCCCCTGTCACCGCCAACCGACGGATCGATCGCTGCTCCATGATCTGCTGCACAGTCAAGAGCGACTCTTCTGGCTTGACCTTAAAAATCGGTGTACTCATCACCGCCTCAGCCCGACAGGTTTCCATGTTCAAGCCCAAGGCCTGAAATTGCACAATATCCCGCTCGGTGAGAATCCCCACTGGCATTTGTAGCGGTTCAGTAGAGATTCCGCCTGGGTGTACAATCATCACGGAACTGACGCGATGCTCTGCCATAAGTTGGGCGATCGCCAGTAGGGAACAATCTGGCGCAGCACAAATCACTTCGCGGGTCATCACTTCTGCTACCATACGCAACCGCAGCAGGTCGAGCGGTCGAGATATTTGGCGCAGACTTTCGTGAGTCACTAGGCCCACTAGGCGATCGAACTCGTCCAGGATGGGCAAATGGCGAATGTGGTGCTGCTGGAGCAGATTAATCGCCAAAAATAAATCGGTGAAGGCGGACTCGCGGAGGGTGACGACGCGGTGTGCCATCACCTCCCGGAGCGCCAAATTCTCCAAGGAACGCTGCTGGGCACTCAGCCGCACCACGTCTCGCTCGGTCAGTACGCCGATTAATTGCTCGTTTTCCACTACCAACACGCAGCTCGATCGCGCCTCTAAGTGGAGGTCTTCGAGTTGACCATCCGCCGTTCTAGCGGTGTTGCAGAGCGATCGCACGCCGCTCATTTGGGCGATCGCATCCATCACCGTCGTATCGGGCGAAACCACCAAGGGCTCCCGGATGATGGCAGTCCTGAGTTCTATTGGAGTGAGAGCCGTAGTACGACTGAACATGGGTTTATAGGGTTTTATTGCTGATTATTTTGTTAAACTCTTCGCCTTAAACACGTGAGCTGATAGCGTAGCGTGGGGCGAGCCCTAGTACGGAGAAGAGTTACTTAGCTGCACGACATTCTCTAAATATTATATTTACTTACAGTTCGCTTTTGCCGGAAATGACTTAGGGAAATTCTGTAACTCTCAGGTAACGCTCTTTCATCATTTTCATGAGATGATAAAAACAGGAAGTGCCCTCAACCCTTTACTGGACTAAGTGAAAGCTCGGAGAACGCGCCGTAACGATAAAATTTGTTGACAATTGACGATTACTGTGAATTATACAGAGCATACAGAACACTCTTCCCCGAAGTGAGAATTTATGAGGCGTTTAATTACTTTCCTGTGGGGATTTTCTGATATTAAGCGTAAAAAACTACCAGCAATATCTCGTGTGGTGGGATTAAGCAATGAACAAAAACTCTTGCATTTTGTAAGCGAATTACTTGACAAGTATAAGGATTGAGAGATGCTAGGTTAAACCTTATTCTACAAGAACTACCCGAACGATATCTTTTTATAATTATTGTTGAAAAACTAGCTGATTAAAATAAATGGAATACAAGCGATGAGCTCAAACCCTGTCACAAATCAAATAGAGTTCAAGTAAGTCGGCGTGAAGAAAACGAACTCTGTTAAAAAAACAAGTGAATACAGACAATGTTTCTACTGAAGCAACTCAATAGATGGGCGCTATATTAACAGAAACCCGGTTTTTCAACACCAGTGCCTCCTGGAATCTCCGAAAGTAGAAACGAGAAACCGGGTTTCTTAGGCAAGGTAAGAGCGTCCTAATTTACAAAAATTATTACATTAAATATCAATGCGGTACTCTCAAATCAGCAGCGAGTTAAGTTAGACTGAATTGTCAGTGCGTGAATTATTCACAGGTTAGCATCTATGCAGCTCAAACCTCTAAATCAGCCTTCACAAGAACTCTCTACCTCTTGCGAGCATAAAATCAAAGAGACTCAACCACCAAAGCCCAATTATTTCGCTCACATAGCCCGTTCCTTCCGCAACCTCAGTATTCACGACAAAATCTGCCGTGGGTACGCACTGGCTCTTTGTGTTGCGATTGGGGGAACGGCTGTCGGGATGTTGGTGGGCACTCATTACTATCGAATAACTAATAATCAAGTACACATCGATCGAGAAAGTCAGCTTTTAAATAAGTTGCAGGTGGCTTTACTGCGAACGCAAAATAGCCAAGAATGGCTGATTTACGGGCTAGATAATCCCCAAACATTTGACCGTAAATACCAACAGTTACAAAACAATATTTCCACTTTAAAAGTGTTGTTTTCAGAATTTAAAAAGCCTAACAATCTAGAACAGATTGAAGGAATAGAAAAAATTAGAAAAACTGGGGATTCGCTACTAGCCAATTATATTTCTCCACTAGAAATAGTTAATAATAAAATTAGTAAGTTGCCAAACAACCCCGCTCAACAAAGTATTAAACGTAAGTTGCTGTTGAATTTCGAGCGAGATAAAATTGGGTTGCAACTAGATAGGGCGGTTAATGATATAGCAGCAATTATCGATCGCGCCCAAGTGCAAGAAGATGCAGGGCGGAAGGATGTGCTGCGAGCGCAGGCGCTGCGGGTGCAAATAATTTTGGGTAGCATGGCACTGTCGATCGTCGTTGCAGCAGTGCTGGCGGGCTTCACCAGTCGGGCGATCGCCAAACCCCTCGCCGCTGTAACTAAAATCGCTCAGCAAGTGACTGAAGAATCTAATTTTCAGTTGCAAGTACCAGTTACCAGCACCGATGAAGTAGGAGTATTGGCAGCTTCGCTGAATCAACTGATTCAGAAAGTAAATCAGTTGCTAGAAGAATTGAAATCTGAACAACAAAGCAAGATACTTCAAAATGAGAAAATGGCAACTTTGGGGCGGATGTTAGCCGGCGTTGCTCACGAAGTTAACAACCCAATCAATTTTATCTATGCCAATATCGATCCTGCCAGAAATTATGTTGAAGATATTTTAGATTTGCTCAAAACTTACGAAACCGAAATTTCCAACCCCCCTGCCGCTGTGCTGGCGAAAGGCGAAGAAATAGACATCGATTTTCTCAAAGAAGATTTGATCAAAATATTGGACTCAATGCAAGTAGGCGCTGAAAGAGCCAAAGCTATTATCTTAAGTTTGAAAGATTTTTCTCGCCTCGATGAGGCAGCCCCTCATCCCGTCGATTTGCACGCCTGCATAGACAGCAGTTTGCTGATTCTCAACAGCCGCATCAAACAGGGCATTGAAGTGGTGCGACATTACGGCAATATTCCGACTGTGGAAGGCTATATGGGTTTGCTTTACCAGGTATTTGTGAATCTTCTCAACAATGCACTAGATGCTGTGGAAGAGAAAGCAAAAATTGAGAAATCCAGCTCTGAGAAGGCGAAAAAACGATCGGCTTCGGAGTCACTCCAGGAAGCACCGAGTTTTTCGCCGAGGATTGTGATTGCTACAGAATACTTGGACGACGACTCAGTGATAGTGCGAATTTCTGATAACGGTACGGGAATAGCACCAGAGAGCCAAGAAAAAATGTTTGAAACATTCTTTACTACTAAACCGAGAGGTGTAGGTACGGGTTTGGGATTGGCAATTGGTCGCGAAATTATCGTTAAGAAACACGGGGGGACAATTAACTTTTGGTCGGAGGTGGGAAGGGGGACGGAATTTGCGATCGCCCTGCCGATTAAGCATGAGGATTTAATGCAAAATACGCTCTTACAATCTCCAGTTGCTCGTGAATATAATTCCCAAGGCAACGAGAAAGTGCCAACCCAGCCCAAAAAAAGAGGAACTGTAAAAACTTAAAAATTATATCATTTCCGGTTACACTCCTTATGATGTTGACTGTTGACGCCGTGAACAGTGAACAGTCAACCGTCAACAGTGAACAGTGAACTCGAATTTACTATTCCGATGCTAACGGATTTGATATTATTCGTTTTTATCCCTGTTTCAAAAAAGAATGCAACTGCAAGCAAGCTCCGCAATCGGATGTCAGAATTCATTCCCCATCTAAAATCTAAAATCTAAAATGGTATGAGATTGCTTACTGACCGAAAGCATCCAGGATACAATCCCCCGGATTCATCCGTGGAGAAATAAAAAACCTGTATCCGATGAAACTTGCCCCCCGAATTTATTCGTGGGGTCAATGCTTCAATTCTTTAATCTAAAATCTAAAATCTAAAATCTAAAATCTAAAATCGATTGACTGGCTGTCGCTACCCCACTAAATGAGTGATAATACCAAAATAAAAACTATTTTCCATAATCTTGAAAAACAGGATTTGCTATAATTTAAAGTTGAGCAATCACTGTACGGAGCGAAAATTATGGGACTATTTGACCAAATTTTGAGCGCGATCGACAATCCCAACCAACAAGCAAACCCCAATCAGTTGGGCAACATTCTCGGTGCGGTAGAACAGTTGAGCAGCAACCAGGGCGTCAATACGGGCACCACTCAGCTAGCAATGTCGGTTTTGGGCGGATACGTGCGATCGGCATTGCAAAACGTGCGATCGCAGTCGGGAGACGCACAAGCTCAACAAGTTGTCAACCAATTTAGCGGCACAAATCCCAATCCGCAAGCGGTACAGAGTTTGTTCGGCGCAGGCCAACTGACGCAGATAGTGAACGATATCGCCCACAGAACCGGTTTGAATAACGCCACAGTGCAGGCGATGATACCTGTTTTGGTGCCCCTGGTGCTGAATTTGCTAAAAACCGGCAGCAATGCCCAAAACCCAGCCCAAGGCAGCAATCCCGTTTTGAATACGTTTTTAGATTCAGATGGAGACGGCGACGTAGATATTACTGACGCCATGTCGATGGCAGGCCGCTTTTTGAATCAGCGCAGTTAATTGTTGATGGTTGACAAAACATAACACCCAAATCCCCGACTTCTTGAAGAAATCGGGGATTTAAAGGAATAAGGAAGAAGCAATCAAATCAATGGTTTCAGCAATTAAAAACATCCTAATTACCAAGAAGGTTGCTATATACCAATTTTATAAATTGATTAAATCCGTTCCTTCTCGTCACCTTATGGTATTGTTAGTGTGAGGATACAGTTTGCGGGGATTTTCCAAGGTTGACATACCAGTTCGGTTTTGGCGGCGCATCATTGACTTTTTCTATGTGAGCGCGAACCGAAATATTTTCGTAGTCTCGAATACTACCCGCTCCCATGCCTAACAAGCTTTCATTCCCAAACAAATCCCACAGAAACAGATGTTGCTCGTCTGTAAGTGGAATATCTTCAAGTCGAGCCATATAAAATACTGCCAAAACATCAATCTCCTCCCGTTTGGCACTCCACTGGTACATCAAATCGAATGGGATATTGGCTTCAGTTATGCAACCAATCGCCTTATCTGGGGTCATTTCTCGTTTGTACACTAGGTTTAGGCACAGTGCCAGTATCCAGTGGTCTTTTGGCAGCGAACGTAGTCTGTATTGTTGTTTATTCATCAGTTTTATCCTCTTCACAAGTCCAGTAAATTCCGAGTGTACAATCACTGTGATGTTGTGCTCGGCGTTCGTATTTGTCGCAGCGCTCTTGAGCTTTATAAAACTGTTCTATAAAGGTTTTGCCAGGGACATAAAACGGTCTGTCTGGATTGGCTGCAAGTAATTTTTCGTAATCTTCCCAACTTAAATC
Source organism: Microcoleus sp. T3_B1 (assembly GCF_036700445.1). Taxonomy (NCBI): domain Bacteria; kingdom Bacillati; phylum Cyanobacteriota; class Cyanophyceae; order Oscillatoriales; family Microcoleaceae; genus Microcoleus; species Microcoleus sp. T3_B1. Next base: position 181,184 of record NZ_JAUBOX010000001.1, on the reverse strand, counting down.
TGGATCTTCTGGATCTCTGATCATTTATTTTTCATGTGAGTTACCAAAAACTAAATCATATCGTATTTTGTAGGAAACAACCACCTTTACGGTAAGCACAACCTAAAAACATAATACGCATATCCCCGACTTCTTTAAGAAGTCGGGGATATCACAAGAATTATCAACCCAAACCCAAATCAGTAACAGCACCGATACTGCTAGAAGAAACCAACTTAGCATATTTAGCCAAAACGCCCCTAGTATAGCGAGGTTTAGGAGGCTGCCAAAGAGCCCGCCGCTGCTCCAATTCTGCATCAGAAACATTGAGCTGCAACAAGCGATTTTGAGCATCAATCGTAATCGAATCGCCCTCTTTTACCAAAGCAATTGTCCCGCCAACTTGTGCTTCTGGTGCAACGTGACCGACAACCATGCCGTAAGTTCCGCCAGAGAAGCGGCCGTCAGTAATTAACCCGACAGAATCGCCTAAACCAGCGCCAATAATTGCCGAAGTTGGTGCTAACATTTCGCGCATTCCCGGCCCGCCTTTGGGCCCTTCGTAGCGGATGATAATCACATCTCCGGCTTGAATTTTGCCCGCTAGAATTGCATCCAAACAATCTTCTTCAGATTCAAATACGCGCGCTGGGCCGGTAATTTGTGGTTTTTTAACGCCGGTAATTTTAGCAACGGCTCCTTCTGTTGCCAGATTTCCCCTGAGAATTGCTAAATGTCCTTGGGCGTAAAGCGGGTTGTTCCAAGGGCGGATGACATCTTGGTCGGTGCGGGGTTCGGCTGGAATATCTGCTAACACTTCGGCAACAGTTTGACCGGTAATTGTCAGCGCGTCTCCGTGCAGCAAACCCTGTTCTAGCAGCATTTTCATTACTTGAGGAATGCCGCCGGCTTTGTGCAAATCGGTTGCTACGTATTTGCCGCTGGGTTTGAGGTCGCACAGCACTGGTACTTTTGCTCGAATAGTTTCAAAATCGTCGAGGGACAACTCAACGCCGATCGCATTGGAAATGGCTAATAAATGCAGCACAGCGTTGGTTGAACCGCCCACTGCCATGATGACCGCGATCGCATTTTCAAAGGCCGCTCGTGTCAAAATTTGGCTCGGTAACAACTGTTTGCGGACAGCTTCCACCAGCACTTTTGCTGATTCGGCAGCGCTGTCAGCTTTTTCGGCATCCTCAGCAGCCATTGTCGAAGAATAAGGCAAACTCATGCCCATCACTTCAAAAGCGCTAGACATCGTATTTGCTGTGAACATTCCGCCACAGGAACCCGCACCCGGACAAGCTTTTTGTTCGACTGCATTGAGTTCTGTTTCGTCAATTTTGCCCGCGCTGAATTGGCCGACGGCTTCAAAAGCGCTGACAACGGTTAAATCCTGTCCGTTGTGGTGTCCGGGTTTGATCGTGCCGCCGTAAACAAAAATAGCAGGAATGTTCATGCGGGCGATCGCAATCATCGCCCCCGGCATATTTTTATCGCAACCGCCGACAGCCAGCACCCCGTCCATACTTTGGCCGTTGCAAACTGTTTCTATCGAATCCGCAATCACATCTCTCGACACCAGAGAATATTTCATCCCTTGAGTTCCCATCGAGATCCCGTCGCTGATAGTAATCGTACCGAACATCTGCGGCATGGCGCCGGCTTCCCTTGCACCCGCAATAGCCCGCAAAGCGAGCTCGTTCAATCCCATATTGCAGGGCGTAATCGTGCTGTACCCGTTGGCAATCCCCACAATCGGCTTAGTGAAATCGCCGTCACCAAAACCGACTGCCCGCAGCATTGCTCGGTTGGGCGCGCGCTGCACGCCTCCAGTCACAGCTTGGCTTCTCAAATTTTCAGGCATTTTAAAATTTCCTTTGTCAGTTGTCTGTTGTCTGTTTTTCTTTGCTGCTGGCTGTTGACTGCCCAGTGCCGAGAGTTTTACGCTATTTTAATTTTCTCAGAAGCGTTGATATTTTTGACACTCCCCACGGCCGGGGCCGGGGGATTCTTCAAGACGAAGTTGAAAGGGACAGGCAAAAGTCCCCCTAGACGCTCAAAACAACTACCAGCACCAGCGGTGTTGCAATTGCGCTTACTTTCAAATTTTTTTCGCTTTCTGAGTCCACCACAAAAGCCAGATAGGTACGCTCCTCACTCTGCCATTATTTGCCCTTTAAGTATTCCGCATCAAAGGCGGATATCTCCGTTGCCGGGATTCCTCCGTACTAGAATGATTCCTCACGTAGATGGTTGTTCTTACTTGCTACTCAAATTATATCAAACACTGAAGGCGGTTGAAACCGCTACCGACTTATCCCCACGGCCCGGGCCGGGGGCTTGCGTCTCGTTCTTCGGTCAGGCCCTTTAAGAGGGAGTGGCACAGCAGTGCCCGGAAAGCAATGCAAAGATTCTACAGATACTACAGCGTGCAGAGTGAATACCGTGGTTATCTGGGATGATGTGGTAAAACCCATCACTCTAACGTTTAAAAAAAATTGCGAGGCGAATGACATGGAGGCCGATCGAATTCTGAGGCAATATGCGGCCGGAGAAAGAAATTTTCGAGAAATTAACCTCGCCGGGGCCGACTTAAAAGGGGTAAACCTCAGCGAGGCTAACTTTACCAGATCGAATTTCCAAGACGCAAACCTCAAAGGCGCTAACCTGACGGGAGCGAACTTGCGCGAGGTGAAATTGGCAGGGGTGGACTTGACGGAAGCCAACCTCAGCGAAGCAAATCTCATCGGTACCGATTTGAGCGGCGCCAATCTCAGCGGGGCTAACCTGATGGGAGCCAACCTGCGCGGCTCAATGGCGAGAGAAGTCAACATGACCAAGGCTAATTTGACGGAAGCTAACTTGACCGAAGCCAACTTTACCCAAGCGAATTTGTTTGCGGCCAACTTAACCGACGCTAGCATGATTCGTATTAATTTGATGAAGGCAAATTTGAGTTGGTCAACTCTCAAGGCGGTAAACCTGACAAATGCCATCCTCAGCGAGTCGCTTTTAGAAAGAGCTAATCTGACTCAGGCAATTCTCAGCGGGGCGATGGTGAGCGGGGCCAACTTGGCTGGTGCAGACTTGCGCCAAGTAACGATGGTTGGAGCTAATCTCACCGACGCTAATCTGAGCAATGCTAATTTGAGAGTTGCTAATGTGAGTTGGTCAACGCTGGCAAGAGCTAATTTGAGCGGTGCTAATTTGTACCGGGCAAAGCTGTGCTGGTCTAATTTCAGCGGGGCTGTTTTGGTGGAAGCGGTTTTGATTGATGCTAATCTCAATCGAACTAACTTCCGCGATGCAGATTTGAGGCGGGCAATTATGCCAGACGGCACGACTAATGATTCTTAAAATTTGATTGGTGATTGGTGATTGTTGACTGTTCACTGTTGACTGTTCACTGTTGACTGTTCACTGTTCACTAATGACTACTGACTACTGACTACTGACTACTGACTACTGACTACTGACTAATGACTACTGACTACTGACTACTGACTACTGACTAATGAGTATCACTGAATTATTGATGTTGGGTGCGGCGGGAATTTTTGCGGGAATTCTAGCTGGATTTTTGGGTATCGGCGGCGGTACGGTGCTCGTGCCTTTATTGGTGGCTCTCAATTACGCTCCGGTGCAAGCGGTTGCTACTAGCGGTTTGTCGATCGTCATTACAGCTATTTCTGGCAGCATCCAGAATTGGCGCATGGGCTACCTCAGCTTGAGCCAAGTCGCCGGCATCGGATTTCCTGCCGTCATTACAGCACAAATCGGTGTTTATTGGGCGACGATATTTCCGCCTTACTTGGTGCTAGTTACTTTTGGGCTGTTGCTGTGGCTGAATATTTATTTGATTGAAGTTCGCAAGCGCCTGACAGCTAAGAAGAAAGCGGAACTAGAACAAGGGGAACTGGGAGGACAAGCGGGACAAGGAGAAAATGCTCAATTACCAATTACCAATCACGAATTACCCAATAATTCAAATATTATATTCCATCCAACTTTTGCTAAAATTGCTACTGGCAGTGCGGCGGGTTTATTAGCGGGTTTGTTCGGCGTAGGTGGCGGCGTGATTATGGTTCCCCTGCAAATTTTGCTGTTAGGAGAAAGCATTAAAACCGCAATTCAAACCAGCTTGGGCGTCATCGTCATCACGGCAATTTCTGCGACGGCGGGACACGCGGCGCGCGGGAATGTTTTGTGGGTTGTGGGGTTAATTCTTGGCGGCGGCGGTTTGTTGGGCGCGCAGGTGAGTACGCGGTTTTTGCCGAGATTGCCCGATCGTATTGTTAGTTTAGCTTTTCGATCGCTCTTGGCAGTGTTATCGATTTATGTTTTCTGGCAAGCTTGGCAAAAATTTATTAACGGGTAATTGGTAATTGAGGCAGAGCCTCCGGGTATGTATTCCCAGGCAGAGCCTGGGAACAAGGTTAAGGCTACAATGACAGTTGACAGTTGAAGTTGACAGTTGACAGTTGACTACTAACTAATGACTACTGACTACTGACTACTGACTACTGACTACTGACTACTGACTCAGTTTCTTCACGGCACGAGTCAGACGCTGCAAATAAGGCTTGACAATTTCTTGATTTTGTCTCTGCAACTCGGACACTTGCTGCTGCAAATTCTGAATCTCGGTTTGCAGCATCCCTGTGTCTATTGTGGGTCGATCGAGCAAGTCCTGCAATTGCTTGAGAGAACCTTGGATTTGATCCAAGTCTACTTCGTTCGATCGCTCCTGTAACTGAGCCGTAATAGTTTTAACTTCAGTTAACTGTTCGCCCATCAATAAAAATCGGACGTTGACATTTTCCCAATCATGCTCTCTGAGGGCGCTATTTTCCAAAATGCGGAGTTTTTGCTGCAAATCTGACAGTTGCGTGTGGAAATCCTGAGAATCTGCAGGCAGCGCCTGGGCTTGGCGTTCGAGGGAGGCTACGGCAGCTTGTACCTCGGCGATGACGCCGGATTCCAAGCCCAGGAGTTTTTGCTGCAAGTCGGAGACGGCGGTGTAGAGTTCCGCAGGTTCTCCAGGTAGTATCTGAACTTGCTGCGAGCGAGGTTCTACGGAGGCCTGTACCTCCGCGATCGCAGAATTTGCCTTTTGTTGCATTTGTTGCTCGAAACGCTGGCGATTGGCGAGATTTATGGAGAGTGCTGCGGTTAAGGGGGCGGCAGCGTAGACAATTTGGCCCGACAATCCTGCAGCAATTGTGCCAATAGCTGAACCAGCAACAGAGGCGTATTCTACCAATTCTAGCCAGTCCGGCTGGTTCGGGGTACTTCTGGAAGCTGGGAATGATGCTTTTTCAATCTTCTGCATAGCCTTTTAATCGTAGTCGGATAGATGGCGATACCGACATGATAAAAGCGATCGGCAAATAAATCAGGGCTAGTGGTCAAAATTTCCTGATTGTGGTATTTTTATTGACCGAAAGCATCCAGGATACAAGCCCCCGACTTGATCCGTGGGGTCAATGCTTCAATTCTAAAATCTAAAATCTAAAATCGATTGACCGAAAGCATCGAGGATACCCGCCACGTGATTCATCCGTCCAGAAATAAAAAACCTGTATCCGATAAAGGAGCCCCCGAATTTCTCTCGCGCAAGTCAATGCTTCAATTCTTTAATCTAAAATCTAAAATCTAAAATCTAAAATCGATTGACCTTCTGCGTTTAAAACGGTCAGTCTCAGGTAAAATTCAGGATTAAGTCGATCGCTCAACAGTTAACCAATAAGCGTTCACCGCCGTCTGTCAGGAGTATACAGAAAATGGGTCTTAAGATTATTGAAAGCTACGATAGCAGTTTTGTCCTCGAACCCGATGCTAAAACTGCACTGTTCGGTTTATTAACCGGTGAAAGCTTTGTCAAACAAGTAGCGCTACAATTGCAATGCTCCCGCATTGAGTTTGCCGAGTTACTTTTCCAGCCAGTCCCTTACAGCAGCGAGACGCCCAAGGGAATGCCTGCGGAATTTGAAAAGTATCATCAATCGACCGATTTTGCGATCGTCAACGTCCCGCCTAATTTCATGTTCCAAGCCAAAATATTTAAACCCAGTCGCCTCTGTGCCGTTTATCGAGTTTTCAAGAGTTAGGTAAAGGCTGGTTAATCTGTGGTTTAATCTAAAATCTAAAATCTAAAATCTAAAATCTAAAATCGGATGACAGAAGACATTCAATCTCTCGCCAGCTTAGAATTCATTCCCTACATAGACTCCGAGGGGAAATTGCCCGATTTTGTACAGGGAAAAATCGGCGTTTACGCGATTTTTGACAGCGATAAAGTGCTGCAATTTGTCGGCTATTCTCGCGACATTTACCTCAGCCTTAAACAGCATTTGGTACGCCAAACCCAATATTGCTACTGGCTGAAAGTCCAAACTATTGACAAGCCCAGCCGCACTATCCTAGAAAGCATTAGAGAAAGTTGGATTGCCGAAAACGGTTCCCAACCCCAGGGTAACGGTGCCGATGCGGCCAAGTGGAACGATCCCATCGACACCAAAACAGTGATGACTGCCCAAGAAACGGCAAATTATGAAGGTATCTTCGCCGATGAAATTGCCAAAGATAAATTGTTGAAAAATGTCGCGCGGCGCGTGGAAAATGAAATTTTCGCGCTGCTGAAAGCTCGCGGCGTAACTGAAGAAATCCGGTTTAATCCCAAGCTGAAAACGAGCGGATTGTTGGATTTAAAGTAAATACGCTCTCTGGTCAATTCCCCACAATCAGCCCCGGTTTGTAATGAGGACTTCTATCAAATCCCGTAGCATGGTAATTAATATTACCCACAGCTTTCGAGACGGCGCCGCGCCCATTAGTCTCAACTTAAGATTTTAGTCCGCCAGTCCTCCCGCTCACCCGGCAGTCCGCCAGGGAATGAATTCCCTGTCTAATAGCAAAAGTCCTCTAAAAGAGGACTAATAAATTATTCAGTCCTCTTTTAGAGGACTTTCGCTTTGAGGCAGGGGTTTCAACCCCTGACGGACTGACGGATTATCGGTTTTACCTTAAACAGATGCTTGCGTACAATCTATCTGATATATCCTCTGGGTCTGTTAAATTTTAACATTTTAAAAGTTATTAAAATTTAACAGATATCGGAATCTGCACAATTAACTTGGTTCCTCGGCCCGGAGCTGAAATACAACTGATTTGACCTCGATGTTTTTCCACTACAATATCGTGACTGATTGCCAACCCTAATCCAATACCACGGCCTACAGGCTTCGTTGTAAAAAATGGGTCAAATATCTGGTGGCGCACTTCCTCACTCATCCCACAACCGTTATCGGCAATGTGAATAACAACGGATTTATAATTGTGAATGGCTAATTTTGAATCTTGATTGTGCAGGGCCGCTTCTGACTCACAACTTAGTGAAGTGCTGATGAGAATTTTTCGGGGAGACGGTTGAGTTTCCAGGGCATCAATAGCATTACTTAGCAGGTTCATGAACACCTGATTTAACTCACTGGCGTAACAGGTGACTCTTGGCAGTTGGCTGTAGTCTTTAATGACCTCTATCTCACCAGCTTTGTTTGTTCCCTTCAGCCGGTGCTGCAAAATAACTAAAGTATTGTCAATGCCTTCATGGATATCCACTGGCTTGTACTTTTGTTCGCCAAGGCGGGTGAATTTCCGCAAAGACATCACAATTTCGCTAATCCGAGAAGCACCCTCTGTCATCGAATTCAGCAGTTTTGGATAATCCTCTGCGATGAATTCGGGTTGAATCTCGTCCAATTCGCCGATAATTTCTGCAACGGGGTGGGGGTAGTAATGTCGGTACAATTCGACGAGGCGAAGCAAATCTCGTGTATAGTCCGCCGCGAGAGCAATATTACCGTAGATAAAGCTGACGGGATTGTTGATTTCGTGAGCAATTCCAGCAGCTAGCTGACCTAAAGAAGCCATTTTTTCCTTCTGTATTAACTGAGCTTGAGTTTTCTTTAGTTCAGTTACGGTTTGTTCGAGTTGGTTGGCGTAGGATTGTGTTTGCTGGAACAACTGCCGCTGCACGAGTTGGTTTGAGACGCGGGCGAGAACTTCTTGTTCGTGAAACGGTTTTGTGATATAATCTATACCACCAACTTCAAAGGCTTTGACTTTATCTAATACTTCATTCAAAGCACTGATAAAAATAATTGGAATGTCCTTGGTTTTGGGAGAATTTTTCAAGGCTTGGCAGACTTGGTAGCCGTCCATACCGGGCATCATGATGTCGAGCAAAATTAAGTCAGGAGGAGTTAACTCGATCGACCGTAGCGCTAGTTGGCCGTCGGGTGCGGTGCGTGTTTTGTACCCTTGCTGCGAGAGTATTTGAGCTAAAAGTTGCAAATTAGTCGGAATATCATCAACAATTAAAATATTCCCTTTTAAGACGGGAGTTGGTTCGTAATTCATATCTAGTTTGGTTAAATAACCTTTATAGGTTTGTAGTATCCCAGGTTTATGAAGTAGGGACACCGCACCGTGCCCATAGGTGTTAACTTAAGCTTTTTGTCCGCCAGTCCTTCCGCCTACCCGGCAGTCCTTAGCGGGAATGAATTCCACGGGGCTTATAGCGAAAGTCCTCTCAAAGACGACTAATGAGTTTAAAAATTCTTCTTCTAAGTCCTCATAGCGAAGACTTTCGCTTTGAGGCAGGAGTTTCAATCCCTGTGGGACTATTGGTTTTACCTTAAATGGACACCAATGGGCACGGTGCGGTGTCCCTACGGGGGGATAGATATATAAGATATATCTGGGGTGTACTTCATAAACCTGCTATCTGCTGTAATATCATTTCTCTTTCGTTTCGGGATGGATGAAAGCTAGTATTTGATTGAACTGAAACTCGTTAGCCAATGCGGCTAGGGCGCTAGCTAAAGCGTCATTGCGATCGCGAATTTGCTCAATTTGGATCAGAATTAACTCTAAATCGCACTCAATTGTGGCTTTCTCTAAAGCTGCCAGCCAATCTGCGGGTAAAGCTGCCAGAGTCTCTGGAGTCGGAGGCTCGATTTGAGTTGACTCGGGAACACTCTCCGGTTCATCGTAAATGTAACGCACTCCCAGATGTTTGTGGAGGGTGGCAAAAATTTCTGTATCTCGAAAGGGTTTGTGAATAAAGTCATCGCAATCATCTGAGACAGTAACGGTTTGCGCTTCCTCGGCGTTACCGGCACTCACGGCAATAATTGCCGTAGCTTGACCTTTAAGGGTGGCTTTAATGCGTTTGGTAGCTTCATGTCCATCCATCACGGGCATCCACATATCCATAAAAATTAAGTGTGGCTCAAAACTCGACCACATTTCAATAGCTTCCATGCCATTGGTGGCTTCTTCGAGTTCAAAGTTAAAGCCAGCGAGGAGTTTGATCAGCAGTTGGCGGTTGTCGGCTCGATCGTCCACAATCAAAATACGATAGCGTGGCTGATTGCGTTCGAGGGCTATCACCCGACGCGGTGGCTGTACGGGTTGAGTCGCCGGGGCATCAACGGCGCTGACGGGGATATCAAACGCGAAGGTGGTGCCGCGTCCAACTTCACTGCGTACAGTAATCACGCCGCCCATCAGCTTGACAAACTGTTGGCTGATAGCCAGCCCCAAGCCTGTTCCTTGCTGAGATTTTGTTCCTGTTTTGGTTTGCACAAAGGCTTGAAAAAGCTTATCTAACTCATCAGCAGCTATGCCGGCACCCGTGTCTTCTATTTCAAAATGTAATTGGTAATTACTGATTGGTAAATCCTGATTTCCACGGTCTATAAATGCACTTACTCTTAACCAAATTACTCCTTGTTTAGTAAACTTAATGGCGTTAGAAAGCAGATTAATTAAAACTTGGCGCAACTTCATTTGATCTGTTTGCACGTACTCAGGAGTTTCGCTAGAGCAGTCAAATATTAACTGCAATTGTCGCTCCTTTGCCTGGAGCTGAAACATCTCTGCTAGATCGTTCAACAGGCTGCTTAATTGAAATTTTGTTGGGTTGATTGTAATGCGTCCCGCCTCTATTTTGGCTAAATCTAATATTTGATTGATCAGAGCTAGCAAGTGTTCTCCGCTGCGGTTGATGATACGGATATTTTCCTGTTGTTCGCGAGTGAGGTTGGTAGAGCGCTGCATCAATTGGGAGAATCCCAGAATTGCGTTTAGCGGGGTGCGAAGTTCGTGGCTCATATTTGCCAGGAAAGTGCTTTTGGCAAGGTTGGCGGCTTCTGCAGCCCAGGCAGCTTGTTGAAGCTGTACTGCTTGCTGTTGAGTGGCTTCGAGCAATTGAGCTTGTTGTAAGGCGACTCCTAGTTGAGTGCTAATTTGCAGCCCAATATTGATTTCTGCTTCGCGCCAACTGCGGGGTGCAGAATTTTGATAGCTGGCGAGCAAACCCCAAAGTTTACTGCCGCAAAATATGGGAAAAATAACGTAGGCTCTAGCTTGAAATTGCTCTAACAGTTCTAGGTAACAAGGACTCAACCCAGCGGTGTATATGTCTTCAATTATGCGGTAAGGAACGCCTCTAGCATACATACCACCTTGATTTCTTTGTAGATAGGTATCCAGCACTGGTTCACCGGAGGCTTGCATAGTTTTCACGGTACAGCGAGAGTCTTCGACGAGATTGTTTGGCACATTAAAATCGTCGGGTTGTTGCATCAGAGATATCCAGCCCGCAGCCATTGACTCGGCAACAAATTCCCCACTCCAATCAGGATTAAAGCGATAGATACCGACTCGATCGCATTTTAGGGTTTGTCGCAGTTCAAATGTTGTGGTTTTGAATATTGTGTCAATATCTAAGGATTGACGGATGCGATCGATCGATCGGGCGATGGCTTGTTCTCCCTGGGCGCTTTCTCGCAAAGCTGACTCGGCTTGTTTGCGATCGCTAATATCCAAAACAGTGCCCAACAAACGGAGCAACTGCCCTTTTTCATCATAAACCGGTTTCCCTCGAACTTCAATGTAACCGATCGAGCCATCTCTTCGGATTAGCCGCAGATCAATTTCAAAGCTTTGCCCCGACATAGCTCGATCGCGCACCATTGTCAGATAGCGCGATCGATCTTCTGGATGAAAGCGCTCGATTAATTGTTCGTTTGGCAGCGGTTTTTGAGTCGGATCGAGCTCATAAATGCGATAGACTTCTTCACTCCAAGTGGTTGTGGCTGTGGCGATATCGTATTCCCAACTGCCAATACGGGCAATTTTTTGGGCTTCCAGCAATCGGGATTCCGCCAACTGGCGATCGCTAATGTCGCGCGCTACCCAAACCGCAGAGATATCCGACAGTGGCGAAATTTTAGCAGCAAACCAAACTTCTTGGTTATTAATCGGCAGACTGTAATCAAAACTAATAGTTTGTTGGGTTTCCAATGCCTGTCGAACTTGAGCAAAATAAATCTCCTCCCTTGGCTCATGAAAAAATTGTTCGATGATGGAGTCGATCTGATTCGTCTGATAGTTGTATTGAAAAATTCCCTTGGTGGGTATAATTTGGATAGTTTCTTCTTGAATATCAAAAATCAATACAATATCTGTAATTGACTCAAATATTTTCACAACTTGCTCAGTAGAAGTGGAAAGTTTTTGTTCGAGCAATTTGCGCTCGGCAATTTCAGATTGTAATAGTTCGTTGGCACGAGCTAAGGCGCAGGTACGTTCGACCACTTCGGCTTCTAAAGTGCGATTGTAGTCAGTTAAGATTTTTTCAGCTTGTTTGCGCTGTACGATGTTAGAAAAAGCAGTGATGGCATAAATAATGTTTCTGCCTTCGTCGAAAATTGGTGTGGCGCGCACCTCAAAAGGAATAAATTTCCCATCTCGATAAAGTTCTACATCTTCAAGGAATACCGTTTCCCCGCGCAGTGCTCGGAATGCGGGCAGTTCTTCAGTGGGATAAAGCTGGTTTTGGCGGTAGATTTGATAAACTTCTACTGCTTCTTCTAAAGTCGAATCGGGAATAGTTTCTACGCCCAGCCAATGCTTGGCAGTTTCGTTGAAGTACACGACTTTACCGGAGGCCTCGTGGATAGATACTCCCGCAGGTATGGCTTCGAGAAATTGCTTGAGTTGGCTCTCTCTTTGCGCTAAAGCTTCATTTAAAGATTTTTGGTCTGCAAAAGCCTGTTGCAGTTGCGCTGCCATAAAATTGAAGGAATTGGCGAGTTCTCCCACTTCATCGAAGCGTCTAATTTCTAAAGGTTGATCCCATTTTCCTGTGGCAACATTTTTGGCAGCGGTATTCAAACGCATAATTGGCTTTGTTACCCAACGGGAAGTCAAAAATCCGATCGCGATCGCCAGCGGCAGTGTACCCGTCAATAACCAGAATGTATTGCGCGTATTTGCTTGAATGCGAGCCATGAAATCAGACTCTGGCACCACCACCACAATCAACCAATCAAAGCCACGGAAATCTCGATAGGGAGTGACGCGGACAAACTGCCTATCGCCCTTGTTCGCCAAGGTAAATCGCTGCGTTGTTTGCAGCGTGCGGAAGTTGCCAAATCGGTTGGCGAGTTGTCGAGCAATATCTCGCGTTGGGGCATCCTTGCTGTTAGTGGCTAGCAATGGCGTCGGTTGCTTTTTTGTTGGCGTCACCAAGGGTTTTTCTAGTGTGGATGTGGCAATCAGATTGCCCGATCGATCCATAATAAAAGTTTGTCCTGAAGCCGAGAATTGCAGCCTAGCCAGAAAGGTATTGATTGCCGAGGGCCCATTATTATCGGTGAGGCGATCGCGGGTACGTTCTCCTACTTGTTCGATTAACTGATGCGCTACATCCTCGACTGATTCCTGACCACTTTTGAAAGAAAGATAGCCCACTAGCCCAACTACACTTACCGTTTGCAAAACAAACGGCACAATCAGAACCGTTCGCAGTGGCAGCTTGCTGAAAAATTTGGCGGTTAGGCGGTTGAAGGGATACATGGGCATGGGTGTGAACCAATTGTGCTGGCGATCGTATTTTAACTGCTATAGTCTGCCTTTACCCCCGGCAATTGGCGCGCCCTACAGGCTCTGAAATGTTCCTCCGGGTTCAATATAGCCAACTATCAGCGAAGATTGGGCCCTGCTGTCAAAATTTGCTTCTGTCAGTTCTGTTTCTAGCTGTTTGGCATTTGATTCATTTTTACTTACAAAAACTGTGATAACTTTTCTAATTTCTTTGTGTCTCTCGGCAATCATGTCGTTAATTAAAAGCTCTATAAATGGCTTATTGGTTGGCAGAGAACTGCCCATATTTTGAATTTTAACTTCTGTTTGATTTCCCTCTGAATCTGTCAAAGCCCAGCTAGAGTAGCTTTCGGGAAGTTTATTAATAGTTTGATTCGGGTGCTGGAAGTGCAACCATTTAACAACTGCTGCCTCTGTTACGGCTACAGATTCATGCAGCCGATCGACAAAAGCATAGAAAGCCTCATTATCTTCTCGGTGAGCAAGTACGTAAGCTCGCAATTCCTTTCTGCTCATAGTTTGAAAATTAGGTCGGTTCATCAGAGGATCTCCATTGCCCGTTAGGATAAATCTCTATTTCGATAGTTTCACCAGCCAAAATGTAGACGTTATTTGTGCGTTCATCGAGCCGCACTATGTAGATAGGCTGATACATATTTGTTAACTCGTAGCAAACTACAAAGCATTTGAGTAACTGCGCTGCTGTAGGAATAATCTTTGCTCCTTCACTCTCACACTCTTTGTTGTTTAGTATACAGCAGTCAGAGTTTGCAGTATCTCGCGGATCGCCCTAATGCAAATTTGTTAACTTGGCTAAAACGGTGGCGAAGAGAGCGGGTTCGATCGGCTGTGTTAAGTGTTCGTTGTAACTCACATCTTGCACCATTCTCAATTACTTGTCTAGGAACAGGCAAGATGCCTGTTCCACAAGAAAACTCATTCTTTGTGGAACGGGCATCTTGCCCGTTCTTGACAATGGTGCAAGATGTGAGTTGTAACTGACATCTTGCACCATTCTCAATTACTTGTTTAGGAACAGGCAAGATGCCTGTTCCACAAGAAAATCTACTCTTTGTGGAACGGGCATCTTGCCTGTTCTTGAGAATGGTGCAAGATGTGAGTTGTAACCAGCGGCGATCGCCCGATCGCGATCTTCTTCGCTAGCATAAGCTGTCAGCGCCACGGCCGGCAAGCGCTTGATTTTGTCGGATGCGGACGATCGCACTTTGCGGATCGGCGAGTAGCCGTCCTCAACGGCCATAGCGATATCACTAACTAAAATATCCGGCGGCGACTCATCTCAAGTGCCCCTTCTTACTCCGAGGCTGTTTGAATGGCAGTGTCACCGTAAATGTCGCACCCTGGTCTTTACCGGGACTTTCCGCAGTCACAGTGCCCCCGTGGAGTTGCACCAAGTGCTGGACGATCGCCAATCCCAGTCCCAAACCGCTCTCAGCCTTCGTTTTCGAGGCGTCTGCTTGTCGGAAGCGATCGAACACGTAGGGCAGAAAATCAGCAGAAATGCCCTTTCCGGTATCGCTGACAGTAATTTGCACGTAATTGGGTGATGAGGAATCGCTAACAGCTACCGCAGATAAGCGCAGTTGCACAGTTCCCCCCGAAGGCGTAAACTTGACGGCGTTAATCAGCAAATTCCACACTACCTGCTGCAACCTCTGGGCGTCGCCCCACATCAAGCCGACTGCGGGGTCAAGTTCTAACGAAATGGTGACAGACTTGGTTTCGGCTGCCAAACGAACTGAATTATGAGCCGCCTCGATCGTCCTTACCATGTAGAACCAGCCGGGTTTCAGGGCCAGCTTGCCTTGAATAATCCGGGAAACGTCGAGTAAATCTTCCACTAGCTGGATCTGCACCTTCGACTGACGCTCGATGGCTTCCAAACCGCAAGCTAATTTATCTTGGTTGTAAGGGTGGGCGCGCAGGATCTGTGCCCACCCCAGAATCACATTTAAAGGCGTTCGCAATTCGTGGGAAAGAGAGTCTAGAAACTCGTCTTTCCGGCGGCTGATAGCTTCTGCTTCCGCCCGCGCAGTCTGTTCGCGATCGAGCAACTGAGCGCGTTGGGCTTCGACTTGCTTGCGATCGCTGATGTCGGCGATGATCGACATACAGTTGATATTGCCGTTGCTGTCGCGGACTGGAGTTGCCCACAAACTGATGTCGATCGAGCTGCCGTCTTTCTTTTGGCGCTGGGTTTCCATGTCGGCGATCGCCTTTCCTTTGCGAATTTTTTTCAAATTAGCCGTGAATTCCTCCCGCTTGTCTGCGGGAACGCAGGGCACAAATTGACCTACCGCTTCTGATTCATGCCAGCCAAAAATCCTCTCGGCGGCTGGGTTCCACATTTTCACAGTCCCGTCGTCGCAGTCCAAAACGGTAATTGCTAGGGGACAAGCCTCAATCAAGGCTTCTAAAGTTTGATGGATGTGCGATCGCGCTGCTTCTGCTTCTTTGCGATCGCTGATATCGACGTTCACCCCGATCATCCGCAAAGGCAAACCCCGATCGTCCGGAAACATCTTAGCCCTGCAAGCAATCCAGCCCACGCTTTTGTCCGGGCGGCAGATGCGGAACTCTATGTTTAATTCCTCCCCGGAAGCCCCCGCAGCTTGCACCTGCTGTTCGGTAACAGCGCGATCGTCTGGATGCACCATTTGGGCCCAACTTTCATAGCTGTCGATACCGTCGGCCGGCAGCCCGTACAAAGCCTCTAATTCCGGTGTAGACGCGATCTCGTTGGTTTGGACGTTCCATTCAAAAGTTCCGATTTTGCCTGCTTGCTGAGCGATTTGCAGCCGTTCTTGATTGTGTTTGAGTTCTGCTTCCACCCGCGATATCTCGGTCAAGTCGATGTAGAATGCGACGATCGTCTCTGGTTCGCGATCGTCCGGGCACAGAGTGGTTCCGCCCATCAGAATCGGCACGCGGCTGCCATCTTTGCGGATGTACTCTTTCTTGAAAGGAGTTGCGACTCCCTTATCCCGCAGTTCTTGGGCTGCTAAGGCGTCGAGGTGCAGGTATTCGGGGGGGGTCATTCTGTCCCACCGCATTTGACCGGAGAGCCAGTCTGAGCGGGTGTAGCCGACCATGTTGAGCAGGGATTGGTTGGCGTAGGCGATGCGGCCGCTAAAATCGCCGATCGCGACTCCGAAAATATTTGACTCCAACAGCCGCCGGAATATGGCTTCGCTTTGCTGTATTACTCGTTTTGCTTGGTTGCGATCGGTGATTTCGGCTACCACGGTGCTGACTCCCAGCAGTGTTCCAGATTCATCGATCACTGGGTAAAAGCTGATTTGCCAATCCCGCAAAACTCCCGGCTGTTGCTTGGTTTCAGCCTTAACTTCCAAGTCGAGCACGGGGGTTTGCGTCGCCAGCACTTGGCGGTAAATCCGCTCTACCATATCGGCCATTTCGGGAATTACTTCTCTAGCGGTGCGCCCGATGTGATCTGCGATCGATCGGCCGTTGATCGCAGCGAGGCATTCGTTGAGGCGGATGTAGCGCAAATTGGTATCGACAAAGCACAGCCCGACTGGTGTGGTGTTGTAAACTAAGTCGAGTTCTGCTAGTTGGCGGCGAATGCGTATTTCGTTTTCTCGAAGTTGGTTTTGGGCTTGTTTGCGATCGGTGATATCGAGTACGAAGAATGCTCCTTTGTCTTGGCATCCTTGGAAGTTTCCGCCGCCGACTAAAACGGGGAAGCGCGTGCCGTCTTTGCGGAGATATTCTTTTTCAAAAGGCGCGCAACTTCCTGATGCTTCGACTTGCGCGAGGGCGACGCGATCGAGTTCTAGATATTCCGGCGCGGTGAGTTCGAGCCAGCGGATATTTCCCGAAACTAAGTCTTCCCTCGTATATCCGATCATTTCCAGCAAGGCGTCGTTAGCGTCAGTAACTTCGCCGTTGGCCTCCCAGAAACCGATGCCGATCATGTTAGATTCTACCACACTGCGGAAGCGCATTTCGCTTTCCCGCAAAGCTAATTCTGTTTGTTTTGCTGCGGTAATATCTGTGATAATTAGGCCGGCTCCGATTATTTCTCCCCTTTCATTTTTCACTGGGTAGTAGTTGGCTAGCCAGTAACCGAAATATCCCGGTTTCCCATCAGGTTCGCCGCTCATTTCTAAGTTTAAAACAGGCTGGCCCGTTTCTAAAACTTGCTGAATTATCGGCGCAAATTTGGCTGCATGTTCTGGCAACAATTGGCGGAAGTCTTGGCCGAGATGCTGTTCTATCGGCAAACCGTTGAGTTCTGCTAATACTTGATTGATACGGATGAAGCGCATTTCGCGATCCATAAAGCAAATCGCTAGGGGAGATGCTTCTAATAGCGAGTCAATTAAGGCGAAGGATTGCGATGTTTGAGATAGTGCTTGTTGCGCTTCAGTGTAAAGTCTGGCGTTGTCGAGGGCGATCGCCACGCGGTATGCTAAATCTTCTAGTATTGCCAAGTCTTCTGCACTGTACCGGCGGCCCAACTTTGAGGTAAAGCAAGTGATGGAACCCATTACCCGCCCGCGAGCTCTCAGCGGTACGCAAGCGTGAGATCCGATATTGAGCGAGCGCAATTTTTCCTTTTCTGCTGCATTTTCGGCGAGTGCTGCTAAAATTTCCTCATCCACTTCGGCAATTAATTCGGATTTTCCGCTGCGGATTACCACGGGATAGCCGTTAACAGCATTGTCGGCGATCGAACTTCGGATGCTGAAGTTATTAATAGTCTCAACCATAGAGGGTTCTGCGTGAGCCACAGCGACTAGACGCACTTTTGACCCCGTTTCGGTCAAATGAATGCAGCACCCGTCGGCGATCGAATTTACTGCTAATTCTGCTACCTTTTGCAGCACCGTTTCCCCGTCAAACGCATCAGCCAGCATTTTGCTGACTTCAGCTAAAAATGCCGAGCGCTGCTGTTCTCTTTCCGCTTTTTCCCTTGCTGTTTGCTCGATTGTTAACTGCAATCTTTGAGTTTCGGCAAGTTTTATTTCTGTGATATCGCGGGCGACAATTAAGGCTGATTCTGGTACGCCATTTTTGTCAAATTCTGGAACTACGCGGGATTGATAACTTCGGATGCCGTTGATTGATAAAGCCTGAAATTCGATAATTTCTTCTTGACCTGTTTCTAACACTTTGTGCAGGGTTTCATCCCACATCTGGCACTGTTCCGGCGGTATTCCTATTTCTTGACTGGTTTTACCGAGGAAGAATGAAATTGGTTTTCCTTGGCTTCTTTCAACTGCTTGATTGACATAAATATAACGCAGATTTTTGTCAGTGCGGATAATGATATCTGGCGTATTTTCTAGCAGCGTTCTCAGTTGCTGTTCGCTGTTTGCCAAAGCTGCTTGCGCTTGTTGTCTTTCCGTGACATCTCTCACCGTGCCCACATATCCGATGAGTTCGCCGGAGTCGGAAAACATCGGCGATGAACAAACGTTAATCCAGCGCACAATCCCTTCTGGTGTTTGCAGGCGATACTCGATCGCATATTCCCCACCTTGCCGAGTATAATCCAGCCATCGGCTCAATACGCGATCGCAGTCTTCCGGGTGAATGCACTTCTCCCAACCGTCTCCTAAAAGTTCTGTCAAACTCAAGCCGCAAATAGCCTGACAGCGTGGGTTTGCATAGGTGTAGCGCCCCTCAAAATCTGCCATAAAAATGCCAACCGGCGAACAGGAACTTAAACAGCGAAATCGTTCTTCTTGAGCTTGCAGCGCTTCTTTAGCTACTGTCAGTTCTGCTGTCCGCTGTTTGACGCGGCTTTCTAGTTTGGTGTAGGATAAAGCCAGGGCTATTTCTGCTTCTTGGCGATCGGTAATATCAATGCCTGTTCCTATCACATATTCTACCAAACCATCGCTATTGGTCGTCACAGTATTCGACCAAGAAATTAAGCGCTTAGAGCCGTTTTTAGTGCGCCAATAGTTTTGATATTCGCTGTTAAAATGTTCGACTTTTAGCTGGGTAAAAATTGTTTTAACTGGATCTATTTCTTCGGGAATTAAGAACAAATCCCAAACATATTTATTAATTACTTCTGCTGTCGAGTAGCCTGTAGTTTTTTCGCAAGCTTGGTTAAAGCGGACAATCCGTCCTTGGCTGTCGAGAACTACAATCAAGCAAGCTGTCGTGTCAATTACTTGGTAAATAATATTACGTTCTATTTCTAATTCTTGTTCGGCGGACTTTAAGCCAGCATACCAAGCGATAATCATTGCAGCAGCCAAAAGTAAGATTGCAGAACCTGCCTGGAAGGAAAACAGTAACAGAGTTGTCAGCAGTAAAGCCGTGCCGGCACTAAATGTAGCAATACTGTAAGATTTAATGGGTAAGGGCAAGACCTCAAACTGGCTCATTTTTGTTGACCTGTAGCGATGGCGCGATCGCACTATTGCTTATGTCGATGAAACAACCTTGTTAAAACTTAGTTAAAACTAAGTATTTATTTTTTCTATACAAAACCACATTTGTCTGCTCTGTGCCATCTTCCCAGAGGCAGATTGGGAGGGGGATTTCTGCTGAATCAACTGCTATCATAGAGCCAGGGACAAATTAGATTATCTAATTTCTGGGAGAAATAAGCGAGTGAATCACAAGCTGGCCAAAATTATCGGATTATTTTTCGCAGCCGCCACCCTCTTTGGATTCGTCGGTTACGCGCTTCAAAATCCCGACTTCGCCAGCAGCTCAGCGATATCGATCGGCTTCCCCAATCTTACCACCGCGGCCGCCGGGGCGATCGACAACAAACGATCCCAAATCTATCTTAACGGAACTTGGCAATTTGTCCCCGCAGTTGGCAACCCCCAAAACCCCCCCGTCTCTCCAAATTGGGGTTCCATCTGGGTGCCGGGAGACTGGCAAAAAGAAAACCACCAATCCGTACCCGGAATCATCACTCGCGGCAGCGGCAAAGATTGGGAAAACTTCAACAGTAAACAACTATCAAAAGCTTGGTATCAGAGAAATATAGACATTCCCGGCGACTGGACAAACCGCCGAATTTTTCTCGACTTAGCCAGAGTCAGCACCGATGCAGTCATCTTTGTCAACGGCATTAACTGCGGTCAAATACCCTGGCCCTACGGCACTATTGAAATTACCAAAGCAGCAAAACCCGGTCAAAACACCCTATCTATTTTAGTGGTCGCAGTATCTGATGAAAAGGAAAAAGCCGTCATCATGGGCCCCACAGAAATATACACAGAAAAATCCAAATTGGAATCGCGGGGAATCATCGGCGAGGTAAGGCTTCTGATCCTTCCCCCAGGCCCGTTAATTAGGGACGTATTCGTCCAAACTTCCACCCGAAAGAAGCAAGTTAAATTAGATGTAGAACTCAAAGACGTTGCCCAAAGCGGTCAAGTAGAAATAATCGCGCAAATGCTCGACGAAAAAGGCAAAGTAGAACAAAAATTTACAGGCACTGCCAAGGTTCAAGCTAAACCCATTCAAACCGTACAAGTTCAGTGGAATTGGTCAAATCCCCGTCTTTGGGATGTCGGGCAACCAAACCTTTACACCCTGAAATTAGAAGTAAAAGGCAGCGGCATTGACACGCAATACGACCAACCTTTTGGCTTCCGCGAATTTTGGATAGAAGGGCGCAAATTTTTCTTAAACGGAACCGAATTGCGGCTGCGACCAAACTTGCACTCCGAGTCTTGGCAAACCGGGACAGTTGAAGTTGCTGACAGGCTAATTGATGGCTACGTAAAAGCAGGTTTTAACATAACAGAAATGTGGCCTTGGAATCACGACGAACGGGGTAAGTGGCACTTCCGAGAGTTATTTTCGGAAAGAGCAGACCTCAAAGGTTTTCCAATTATGGCTCCCGCCTTAGACATTCGTCCTATCGCTTGGAACGGCAAGTGGAAGAACCCCCTGTGGAAAAATCGCTGGAAAGACCGAATGGTGACTGAAATGCGCCGCTACCGCAATCATCCATCAGTATTAATGTGGGCGACAAGTCCTAATTTTTTCGGCAACGGTGACGACCAAAATCCCCGTCGCATCGGCCAAACTAAAGTAGAAGGAACTCTCAGTCCGCCGGACAATGAGCGTTTGCGGGTCAACACTCCCCTAGGAAATGACGCTATAGCGACGATTAAATCCGCTGACCCCACCAGACCTGTAATGGTACACCAAGGCGCACAGTTCGGCGATGTTTATGCGCTGAATTCTTATTTAAATATGATTCCCTTGCAAGAACGGGAAGAGTGGATTTCTGAGTGGAGCAAAACCGGGGAAAAGCCCTACATGGCAGTCGAGTTTGGCACTCCTCTGCACGCAACGATGATGCGGGGCCGCAAAGGTTTTGGTCAGGCAATTCTCAGCGAACCTTGGATGACTGAGTTTGCGGCAATTTATTTTGGCAAGCAGGCTTACGAGTTGGAAACTGCCGCTTATAAAACTACAATTCGCCAGCAATTTGTCAAGGGTCAGGAATATCAAAGCTGGCATTTTAAAAACGAGTTAGATTTTGCACCAGCTTTTCAAAAGTTGCAGCAGTTATTCAGTACAAATACTTGGCGGAGTTGGCGGACTTTTGGAATGTCTGGGGGGATGATTCCTTGGAATGACGGACATGGTTGGGAAGTTTCCGAAGCTGGCAGAAAAAAGGTGGATATTGGGGCATTTCAACCGGGCCGCCGGGGAGTTTATTTGAAGCAAGTATCGAATAATCTTTTGAATTATTACCAGCCAGAAGCTTATACGGTTCATCCTGGGGGCGAGGCAATTATGAATAATAATAGCTCGACTTTGGCTTGGATTGCTGGTGCTAGCCCGGTTTTTACTGCGAAAGATCACAATTTATTTGTGGGCGGAAAACTGGCCAAGCAAGTAGTGTTAATTAACGATACGCGGACGGCGCAAGAATTTTCGTTTAATTGGCGGGTTTTGGTGGGGGGTAAAGAAGTAAAAAAAGGCGATAGAAAAGGCAGGATTGAGGCGGCAGGAACGCTGTTTTTCCCAATAGACGTAAAATTGCCAAATACCATTTCTAGCAAGGCTGACGGCGAAATTCGCTTGACTGCGCGAGTGGGCGAGCGATCGCATTCTGATACATTTGCTTTCCGCGTTTTTCCCAAACAATCCAACATCAAAGATTCGGTGACAATTTTCGATCCAGCGGGCAAAACATCGGCAATGTTAAAACAATTAGGTTATCAGCTTGTACCGTGGAATGGTTCGCAAGTCTCCTCGCTATTAATTATCGGTAGGGAAGCATTTTCTAGCGGGGAAAATTTGCCGGGAAGTGTAGAAAGTTTTGTCCGAAACGGCGGCAAAGCCATTGTGTTTCCTCAGCGCCGGGACTGGCTGGAAAATACGGGTTTCCGGGTTGCTGCCCACGTCAGCCGCCGCGCTTTTCCAGTTGACAGCAACCATCCCGCAATTAGCGGTTTAGACAGTGAAGATTTGCGGGATTGGGTGGGGGAAAGCACGCTGCTTGAAGCTTATCCAAATACGATCCAAACTGGCCCTAATTTGACTCAGGCAAATAAACATTGGTACGGCTGGCGTTGGGGAAATCGCGGCGGTGTCAGTAGCGCTTCTATTGAGAAGCCGCACCGCAGCGGTTGGCGCCCCATTTTGGAATCTGAGTTTGATTTAGCTTATTCGCCGCTGATGGAATTGGATTACGGAAAAGGGCGACTGATTTTAAACGAGTTGGATTTGGAAGACCATTATTCTGTAGATGCTGGGGCGGCGCTGTTAGTGCAAAAAATTGTGAGTTACGGGATAAATTCTCCGGTACTTGGAAAGCCGGAACAAGTGGTTTTAATTGGGGGAGATGAAGATGCCCAAAAGTTGGACAGTTTGGGGGTAATTTATCAGCGCGCTAGTTCGCTTTCTAATGATGTTGGTTTGGTGATTGTGGGGAGAGAATCGAATCTGAAAGATGCAGATTTGCGCGGTTATTTGAATGCTGGTGGGAAGGCGTTTTTCTTGCCGCGTCAAGTGCCTGCTGCGGGTTTGGGCGTGGGTTTGCAGCAAGCGCAGGATTTTGGGGGTTCGCTGGCGGTTCCGAGTTGGGATGAGGTGAAGGGGGTTAGTGCCTCAGATTTGCGATCGCGCTCTTTTTATGATACTTGGTTGATTAAGTCTGGGGGAGAAATCGGTGCTGACGGTTTGTTAAGTCGGGTCAAAGTTGGCAAGGGTGTGGCGATTTTTTCTCAGATTGAACCGGATAGTTTGAATGCTGATACTAAGACTTATTTGCGTTTTACTCGCTGGCGGCAAACCAGGGCAAATGCTCAGATTTTGGCTAATTTAGGGGCTAGTTTTAAGGCGGATGGATCTGTGTTTAGCGGTTCGAGTCGGGAGTTTTATCACTGGGATTACAGAACGGATTTTGAGAAGGGGGATGATCCTTATCGGTATTATAGATGGTAGGATTTTTTAACCGCAGAGGGCACAGAGGACGCAGAGGAAGAGAAGAGAGAGATGAATAATTTAGTCCGGGACGCATTTCGATCATCGAAGAAACCGGGTTTTTTACTAAATCTGTGGTTTGCAACGAAGTATTTTCGTAAAAAAACCCGGTTTCTGGAGTCCGGTGCGTAAGTCCTAATACTGTTAAAAATCAAAGGTCAAAGTGACGGCGGAAGCGCGGGTCTAGTTTGTCGGTTTTCTTTTGGTTGCAGGCGCTGCAGAGGGTTTGCAAGTTGCTGATGTCGTTGCTGCCGCCGCGCGCTAGGGGGATGATATGATCGATCGTCAGTTGGGTTTCTAGTTTGGTTTGACCGCAGCTTTGGCACTGGTATTTATTGCGAGTAAATACATATTTTCTGACTTCTGGAGGAATGGGGATTCTAGGGGTTTTGCTCATGAATTGTTCGGTTGATTTTCTTGATTGAGGAGTTGGCGGCGTAAATCGTCAAGTGGTGATTCTGGCGGGCTGATTTCTAATTGATTGCTTTCTGGTGTTTCTTCAACTTCTGGTTCGTCGGGGCAAAATTCTATAGTGACTCTGATTCTAACTTTACCTTTTTGCCAACCTTTACCCCCTATTTTTAAGGCTTCACAGTCTATCCCGTCACGAAACCATTGTTGTTGCCAGCTAGTTCTACTCTGCGGATTATATTTATGGGTATTTATTTGTAATCCTGGAGTCTTACATAACTCCTGAAGTGCAGATTCTAGCTGATTACTAACCGCTGAGCTCATTACTTCCCTCAGCCTACCTACTTTAAATATCTTAGATTCAAAGGAAAAAACATCATCATTTCCGTAATTTTTGAGAAAAATATGTTCTTGCATATTGATTGTTGATTTTTTCAAAATACTCTATTAATGATTATAGAGTATAGTCCCATTTCTGTGAATAACCGGGCGAATAGAATTCGCGTCTACACAAACAATGTCCGCCTGCGCGGACTGAGAATGTTTTCAACCCGCGAAGGCGGGTTTTGTCTGTGTAGCCGCGATTTCCAATCGCCGTAATTCCGATCGCCAAAATTGCAATCATTCACCATCCACCGAAACGCTATCATTTTGTCCAATTACAGGCAACAAATGCTCGTGCAACTTCATCGCCTGCAAACAACTATTAATCCCAGAAACCGCCCGATCGTACTCTTGAATCTTTTGCTCGTTTTCAGCTTGCCGCCGCAGATTCCCAGCAATCTTTTCCTCCGCTTCCTGTGCCAAAGTTTGCTCCAAATAATCGCGGGCTTGACTGTATTTCTGCAAAATATCATCAGCTTGCTTTTGGGCCAGCGGCAACAAATGCTCTTTCAGGGTTTGGTTGACAGTTTGGCGGAAAGTTTGCCGAATAGTTCTAGATACTTTTGGCTCAAAATCTAGCCGCAATAATTGCCGAATTGCCGGTTGGGCATCTACCATGTTTTCGCAGTCGAAACCTTGAGAAGTTTGCTGCAAAGTTTCCCGGAATTGATAAATCGAAAATGTGCCTTCGTCGTAAAAACGGGGACTTTCTCGCACGTAGCGATCGCACTCAACGCCCGCCGCATTTACCAAAGCATCAGAAACCCGCTTTGACAACTCCTCTAACTGCTGTTCAATTCCCCCGTCGTTCCCCAACAACCGATAGAGTAATCGATAGTATTCCGACTTGCGAACGCTATCTTTCAAATACTGGAAATAATTATCAACCAGTGACTTAGTAGCCTCTACTAAAATATCTTCCAACTGATTCGCTAAATAATAAAGTGCTTCAACTAAAACAGCAATTAAAGGTGCTGTGGCATTGCGGGGATGATTCCGCAAAGTGCGTCCGTAAGCCGCCTCAACAGAAAATCCGTCTAACAATTCATCCAAGCGCCGGATCATCCGAGATTGCAGTTGCCGAAAGTCTATATCGAAAATATCGCATCTGTTCATAATCATTTCATTGACTTCTTCGGCGATATGTTCCCGAAAATCCTGTCCGACTTGCTGCAACTCTTGATTTAGTCGCAAAAGTTCCTGTGCTTTCATTGCTTCAATTTCGCGGGGCTGGCTGTCCAAATTCCGCTGAATTGTTTGGTAATGTTTCCGCAGTTGAATGCACAAATCTTCTAAATCGTCAGCTAAATTTTTGAACAGTTGCGGGCGTTTTTCTTCTGTGAGGTAACGGGTGATGGATGTGCGAAAATCTTCGATGCCGCTATCTTGAATTAATTGAGCAATTAATGGTTGTCCTTGTTCTGCAAGAATCCGCACGTAGTTTTCATTGGGTGTTTCGTAGCTGTTCACTGAAATGCGAAATTTGCTCGGAGACAGTTTGCCGGAATTCGCACAGTAGCGATTAAATTCACTAACAAATTGCGGAGTTTCTTCACTATTACTAAAAAATTCTGAATCTAATTTATCATCTCCCGAAACTCGCCCTTGACTGCTGGCAAAGATTGTATTTAAACCAAAGCGATCGCGCCCTGTTGTCCCTCGAATCAAACTCCCGTAAAATCCCAACAATCCGCTAGTTTTGTAAACTCTGGCAGTATCGCGAAAGTCGGAATTAATCAGATTTTCTAAGCGCTGTCGCAGTTGCGTGTTGTACCAAGTTTCGTCAATGCGGTTAAAAATGTAAAACAGTCGATCGCGAATTCCCGGATTTCCCCGTGTCTTTTCCATCAACTCCGTCTCTTCCGTCGTCATTTCCCCAGACGAAGCCGCTTTCAAAACGCACACAACCGCCGAAGTATCCGGGCTTTCAATCTTATCATAAGTCAATTCTGCATCCCGCTGCACCGGCGCATCAATTCCCGGCGTATCGATAATAATATTGCCATCTTGCAGCAGCGGGTGATAACAGTAATATTCAACTCGCTTGAGTACAGCACTGTTACTACCGCGACGGGCATAACTAGCAGCTTCCTTGAGATTGGAAAAGTTAAACTGTTCCATCGAGTAGGTAGCATTTTCGAGAGTTTGGATGCGATCGCGATTTGCCTCAAAACCTTCTAACAGCAGCATCAAAGCCTTAGCTTTTTTGGCGAGTTCGGATTTATTTTCGCCGCCTTCCGTTTCAATAATTATGTTACATCCCTGAGACAACAGCGACACTACATCTGTTTGATTAATATTAAGTTCAGTAGTTAAACCTAACTGATGGCAAAGCACAGAAGCTTGCTGGCTAATCTCAAACTCGCTCAAAAAAGTGAGAACCACGCGCTCTTTTTCCGGCTCAGCAAAGGCGATATAACATTCAGTACCTGTCGCGTGCCCTTCTGCACTGTAGAGCAATTCCCGCTCCAGCAAAGCATTAATTAACATAGATTTTCCCGCACTGAAAGCGCCAGCAAACACAATTTCAAACTCAGGAGAAATTGCCTTTTTCAGAGAAGCTTGTACCGCCGTGATATCTTGTTGTCGCAAAGAGGATTCCTGACGCAGCAGTTGCAGTAAAGAGTCAACTTGCTCTTGCAGATTGTTGCATTGAGGGGGCATTTGAGTCATCGCGGCAGACTGCTCCTGATTGTGGGAAAATTACCTTAGCCTTAATTCTCTGCTAGTTCAGGAATAATCACAACAGTAATTTTACTTATGCGATCCGGGATTGCTGAAAGTGCGATCCTCTTCGAGGGCTCCGCTAACGGCTATTCTGCGGGTAAATCTTGTGTTTGCAGCCAAGCTGTTAAATCTGATATGTCGTTAAAATTTAACAAGGCTTCTCCTAAGTTTTCCAATTGGTCGATCGACAATTCCCCAATTAGACTTTGAACTTCGGGAGTGACAGCACCTACACGGCGTTCCAACAGACGAACAATCAGTGCTATTTGTCCTTCCTTAATTCCTTCTTGTCTGCCTTTTTCTGTTGCTAGGCTGACGGCTTTAGTGATTGCTCCCCGACGGTCTTGGATGTAAATTTCCTGTTTTTGCAACTCGCTTAATTCGTCATAGCTCAAATTAGCTTTAGTCGCTATTGCAAATGCTTGACTAATCTCTGGCACCTCTTCCATTGTTGCAGGTACTGCGTTTAAGTCCCTAGCAGTTTTGAGAAAATAAATCCACTTATCGGTTAATGTTTCTAACTCGTTCAAACTTTTTTGGAACTTGGGTAACTCAACAAAAACCAATTCAAAATCGAAAATAGGATAATCGCTCAAGAACTCTCTTTCTTTCAGGACAAACCGCGAAATTACTTTCCTAAAATCCTCAAACATCTCAAAATCAGTGATGGTCAAGGCAATCACTGGATTCAACATTACATATTGTTCTGCTGTTTCTAATTGCGTTGAATAAGCTTTGGCTGCATTGTACAAAATCCGCTTTTCAAAAGCCTCTACGTTCAAAACCTGCATCTCGATAATTACATTTGTGCCGTCATTTAACTGAGCTCTAATATCGACGTAAGTATCCTTAAGACCTCGAATTAGCGGTAGTGAATGAGGATCGAGGATTTGCAAACTTTCGATGGTGGGCTGACTGTCATACAGCAAGGCATTCAAAAAACTCTTGAGAATGTCTTTGCTATTTTCAGAACCGAATATTTTTTTGAAAGCAAAATCAGTTTTAGGATTGATGAATGTGAACATATTGGTAAGGGTAAATTTGTAATAGTTAAGTCTTCAGGTGCGGGAGGCGCACCCTACTAGATTATAGCAACCAAACTTCTGGTGTGCATTGCACGCTACAGAATTAAACCGACAAATTTTGACGCGGTTTAAAAAATTCTATCTGCCGCAATTTTTCGTACAATTCCCGTTCCTCCTCGCTAATTTCCTTGGGGATTAACACCTGAATTTCTACCAATTGATCGCCCCGATCGCCATTTCCTGTCGGATAGCCTTTGTTAGCCAGCCGCAACCGCTTTCCAGACGTTACTCCCGGCGGCAATTTCATCTTTACCAAGCCGTCTAGCGTCGGTACTTCAATATCTCCCCCCAACACCGCTTCGCTGGGAGTCAGTGGCAATTCGCAGCAAATATCCGACATTTCCAATCGAAAAAATGGATGGGGAGAAACTGTGATTTTCAAATATAAATCTCCGCCAGCAATACCTTGATTTCGCAAGCGAATCCGCTGGCCTGATACCATAGCAGGAGGCAGAGTCACCTCGATCGCTCGCCCATCTTCCAGACGAATTCGCTCGGTACCGCCCGAATAAGCCCTTTCCAAAGGCAGAGTTAGTCTGGCCTCAATGTCTCTTCTGGGTTCGCGATCGACTGTTTCCCGTCGCATTTCGCGATCGACTGTTTCCCGTCGCATTTCGCGATCGTCCACATCCCGTCGCATTTCGCGATCGACTGCTTCCCGTCGCATTTCGCGATCGTCTGTTTCTCGTCGCATTTCGCGATCGTCAAAATCCCTTCTAGGTGGGCGAGAATTAGCCACATAACTCGTTTTCTTAGAAGCCGTACTCCACGGTTCCGAGGAGGCTACTCCCTGTGTATCATTCGCTGTCGCCATCCTCACTTCTCGGCGCCTTCCGAGCACTTGATCGAGAAATTTATTAAAATCCGAGTAATCACTAAAATCGACATCTTCGGTCGGTTTTTTGCGAGTATTTTTAGTGTTTCCCCAAGTTTTGAAATTGGGAAGTCGCACCCCTTGCTTTCCTTGAAATCCCTTTTGTTTCCAGAATTTACTAAACTGATCGTATTGAGCGCGCTTCTCGATATCGGAAAGAATATCATAAGCTTCATTAATATCCTTAAACTTATCTTCAGCAGATTGATCCCCTGGATTTACGTCAGGGTGCAACTGTCTGGCTAGCCGTCGATAGGCTTTTTTTATCTCATCTGCCGTGGCATCTTTGGGCACTCCCAAAATTAGATAGTAATTGCGAAAATTCTGCATATTTAGTCATTAGTCATTAGTTATTAGTCATTAGTCATTAGTCATTAATTATTAGTCATTAGTCATTAGTCATGCTGCTTCCCTGCTTCAAACTAGGGACTAATGACTAGGGACTAATGACTAACCACTAATTAGAGCCAATCGTCGTCATCATCCCAATCGTCGCTTTGATTTTGATAAGGGCGAGTGGGGCGATTAGCACTGCTTCTACGATCGCCCATTCGATCGCCCATACGATCGCCCATTCGATCGCCGGTGCGATCGCCCATGCGATCGCCGGTGCGATCGTAGGGACGATCGGGAATTGGATCGACAGTCGATCGCCTGTACGGTTTAGCATTTTGATAATAGCTGTTGTCATCGCTGCGCCGCTTGGTACCGTCGCCCGTAAAAGTCCGCTTCACAGACTCAAAGAAATCATCATCATCGTCATCATCAGCAAAAGCTGAAACTTCCCGGCTCAAATCGTAAAGAGCATCTTGCAAATCCGAACCAACTTGGTCAACTCCCCGCTCATCATTGCGTTCCAAACTGTCTCGCAATTCCCGAATTAAAGTTTCAATTCGCTGGCGGCTTCTTTGAGCAAACTGCATTCCGCGATCGAGCGCAACTTCTCGCAACTGCCGCTCAGCTTGATAAGCTAAAGCTTCAGCGCGATTGCGTTTTTCTACCCTTTCCCGCTGCAACTTATCAGCTTGAGCAAACTGTTCCGCATCGCGAATCATTTGATTCACTTCCTGCTGACTCAGCGTCGAAGCACCTTGCACAGTAATGCTTTGTTCCCTGCCGGTAGTTTTGTCCAAAGCTGTCACCAACAGCATCCCGTTAGCATCAATATCAAAAGCTACTTGCACCTGCGGAATCCCTCGCGGTGCCGGCGGAATTCCAGTTAGTTTAAACCGTCCCAAAGACTTATTATCTCTGCCTAATTCCCGTTCCCCTTGGATGACGTGAATTTCTACCACAGTTTGGTTGTTTTCAGCAGTGGAAAAAATGTCCGATCGCCTGACTGGAATAGTAGTATTCCGAGGAATCAGTTTTTTCATCACCCCGCCGATAGTTTCCAAACCCAGCGACAGCGGCGTCACATCCAACAGCAGCACATCGCGGACATCCCCCCCCAAAATACCCGCTTGAATTGCCGCACCCACCGCCACAACTTCATCGGGATTGACATTTTGATTCGGCTCTCGATCGATCAAACTGCGAACAATGTCCTGAACTAAAGGAATGCGAGTCGAACCCCCGACTAGCACAACTTCATCAATGCGAGAAGGACTCAAACTTGCATCAGCCAAAGCTTGTTTGACTGGCCGCCGCAACCGCTGCACCAAATCTGTGCACAGCCCCTCAAATTGACCGCGAGTTAGTCGCGTTTCCAGATGCAAAGGCCCGTCTTCGTTCGCATCGATAAACGGCAAATTAATCTCGGTGACACCGACTCCCGACAGTTCAATCTTGGCTTTTTCGGCCGCTTCGATCAGGCGCTGCAAAGCTTGGCGGTTGCGTCGCAAATCAATTCCTTCTTTTTCTAAGAATTGTTCTGCCAACCAATCCACAATTTTGGAGTCAAAATCATTGCCGCCCAATTGAGTGTCGCCGCTAGTTGCTTTGACTTCAAATACTCCGTCTCCCACGTCTAAAATCGACACATCAAAAGTACCGCCGCCCAAATCAAACACTAAAATAGTTTGACTTTCTCGCCTCTCCAAACCGTAAGCTAAAGAAGCCGCCGTCGGCTCATTTAAAATCCGTTTGACATCAAGTCCGGCAATTCGTCCAGCATCCCGCGTCGCCTGTCGCTGCGAGTCGTTGAAATAAGCGGGAACAGTAATTACAGCCCCCGTCACCTCTTGTCCCAGATAGCGGCTGGCTTCATCGGCCAGTTTCCGCAAAACCATCGCCGAAATTTCCTCTGGGGCAAAATCTTTTTTCAGGCGGGGACACTTGATTTTGATGTTCCCGTTTTCGTCGCGGCGAGTTGTGTAAGGGACGCGCTTTGATTCTGGAGTCAGTTCGGTATATTTGCGTCCGATGTACCGCTTGACGGCGTAAAAGGTGTTTTGCGGATTGAGAACAGTCTGGCGTCTGGCCATCTGTCCCACAAGGCGTTCTCCTTCCTTTGTGAAAGCGACTACCGAGGGAGTTGTCCGCATCCCTTCTGCATTGGCAATCACAACCGGTTTGCCGCCTTCCATGACGGCTACTACTGAGTTTGTTGTTCCGAGGTCAATGCCAACTACTTTACCCATGCGTCAGTTGTCTCCTGTGGCGTTGTGTGTAACTTTTTCAATATAAGCGTTAAGTATGATTGCATTTATTGTACCGCGTCGAGAAGCGGGGGCTGCAGGGGGATTGCCTCACCTGCGGTTCAGGTTGCTGGGGTTGGCTGGGTACGATCGACCTTTTTTCGATACGGTTTGGCGCAGCAACCGAGGAGTAAATTGATTAGAACTCATATCTTGCACCATTCTCAAGAACAGGCAAGATGCCTGTTCCACAAAAATTCAATGTTCTTGTGGAACAGGCATCTTGCCTGTTCATAAAAGCCTAATTGAGAATGGTGCAAGATATCAGTTAGAATGGATAGCAAAAGTTATCCTATCATTAACATAGAGGTAGCCTGAGTGACCGGATTAGAAGTATTGTAGTCAGTTGAGTTTCTCAATCTAAAAGGCAAAGCAGTTAAAGATAAGTGGGATGAAGATTGAGGTTATTACAAGTAGGAATTACGCACGGGTGGTCAGAAACCGGGTTTTTTTACGAAAATCTTTCGCACTCACCCACAGATTCGGTAAAAAACCCGGTTTCTTGGGCATAGATGCGTAAGTCCTGACAAGATTAATTTTCACTACAAACTTAAGGAGGCAAGAGTTATGCAAAGCATTAAAGTACGATCGCACGTCGGATCAGACGGGATGTTGCATTTGCAAGTCCCGGTTGGGATAAAAGATACAGATTTAGAAGTTATTGTAGTTTTCCAGCGCATAACACCAGCAACTGAGGCTAAAAAACCGGAAGATTTAGGCTGGTCTCCCGGTTTTTTTGAAACGGTAATCGGAAGTTGGGAGGGAGAACCGCTTGTCCGTCCCGATCAGTTGGAATATGAAATGCGGGAAGAATTGCTGTGATTTATCTGTTAGACACCAATACTTGCATCCGTTTGTTAAATCCAGACCGCAACTCATCGGTATCTCGCCGACTAGCAATGATTCGGTCAGGTGATGTAGCAATATGCTCTGTAGTTAAAGCAGAACTTTACTGGGGTGCTTTTAAAAGTTCTCGTCAAGATAGCAATCTAGCTCGACTAGAACGTTTTTTCAATGAGTTTGTAAGTTTGCCTTTTGATGACCAGTCTGCCCTAATTTACGGTCAAATTCGCACTCAATTAGCTGCATCTGGGACACCTATCGGCCCTAATGACCTTTTGATTGCCTCTATTGCTCTCGCCAACAACCTAATTCTTGTAACTCACAATACCCGCGAGTTCAGCCGTGTTGAGGGTTTGCGTCTGGAAGATTGGGAGATAGAGGTCTGAGTTATACCAATTTCATAAAGTTATGCTACATAGAAAGTTTTACTCCCCCCCTTAATAAGGGGGGGTTGGGGGGGGTAGATATGTAGCGCTATTTTATGAATTTGGTATTAGATGTATCGAGTTCGCCTACAATCACAATCTCGCTCCAACAATGCCTGCAATCAAAAAAATAAAACTATGAAATTCACCCTAGATGTAGAAAACAATCCCGCAGGCTGGCCGGATCACACTCAATTACCAGAATCCGACGGCACTTTTGTGAAAAACTTTCAAGAACATCCCCAAAGCATTCTGTTAACCGATTCAAT
Source organism: Microcoleus sp. T3_B1 (assembly GCF_036700445.1). Classification (NCBI taxonomy): domain Bacteria; kingdom Bacillati; phylum Cyanobacteriota; class Cyanophyceae; order Oscillatoriales; family Microcoleaceae; genus Microcoleus; species Microcoleus sp. T3_B1. The sequence continues at coordinate 148,115 of NZ_JAUBOX010000001.1, read as the reverse complement.
TACTCCCGTCTTCCAAAGCATTCATCTAGATGGTAACTATTGCATCGGTCAAGACTGCGGCATTTATTGGCGATTAACTGACCCGTTAGAAAAGGGTGCAGAAGCGCCAGACTGGTTTTATGTGCCCAATGTTCCGCCAACTATTGACGGTCAATTGCGCCGTTCTTATGTGATGTGGCAAGAATTTGTAGCACCGTTAATTGTGTTAGAGTTTGTATCGGGCAATGGTGCAGAAGAACGGGACAGAACGCCTTTGTTGCGATCGGGTCAACAGGAAACTAAGCCGGGGAAATTCTGGATTTATGAAAATGTCATCCATCCGGCCTTTTACGGAATTTATGAAGTAACTAAGGCTAGCGTTGAAGTCTATCACATGATCGAAGATAGGTATCAATTAGTTGCTGCAAACGATCGCGGTCATTATCCCATTGCACCGTTAGGGGTGGAATTGGGAATTTGGCAAGGAAGGTATCAAAATGTTGAGTTACCTTGGTTGCGCTGGTGGGATAGTCAAGGGAATCTGTTGTTATCTGGCTCTGAAAGAGCAGAACAAGAACGGCAAAGAGCAGATCGCGCCGAAGACCAATTAGAGCAATTGCGCGCTCAATTGCGATCGGCTGGAATTGAACCGCAATTGTAAGCAGGTTTGTAGTGATGACTTTAGTCCTTCCATGTGATTTTTTAAGGACTAAAGTCCTTACTACAAACTTTTTTATGTACAACTAATATAACAGAGGAAACCAAGTGCCGCGCATTTTTGACAACATCGAACAATCACTGCTACCAGCATTGCGAGACACCATTAAACTCTCCTATCGGGCAGATTTTTGCGTGGGCTATTTCAATCTTCGGGGATGGCGGAGAATTGGCGATTTAATCGAAGCTTATGTGGGAAATCCAGGAGCCTGCTGCCGCCTTTTGGTGGGAATGCAAAGTTTGCCATCAGATGAATTGAATGCTAGTTTTAGCCTGATTTCCCATCACGGGGGGATTGACAATAATGCCATTATTCGGCTCAAAAAACGGATGGCTGAGGAATTTCGCCACCAGTTGACGATCGGCGCTCCCAACGATCGCGACGAGCAGGGCTTACGCAGGTTAAGCTATCAGATTAAAAGCGGAAAAGTTATTGTTAAATTATTCTTAGCTTACCCACTGCACGCTAAACTTTATCTCGTTCATCGTCAAGACCCAAACAGCCCAATTGTAGGTTTTTTGGGCAGCAGCAATCTGACTTTATCGGGACTGTCAAAACAAGGGGAATTGAATATTGATATTTTAGATTTTGATGCTTGTAATAAGTTGCAAAAATGGTTTGACGATCGCTGGGAAGAATACGGCTGTGTTGATATTTCTAAAGAACTCGCAGAAATTATCGATCGCAGTTGGGCTAGAGCAGAACTAATTCCACCTTATCACATCTATCTCAACATTGTCTATCATTTGTCCCGCGAGGCGATCGCAGGTATTGCTGAGTTTCAGATTCCCCGCGCTTTTAAGGGTTTATTTAAATTTCAAGAAGAAGCCGTTAAGTTAGCCGCCCGTCACATTACCAGACGGGGAGGCGTAATTATTGGCGACGTTGTAGGGTTGGGTAAAACTTTAGTCGGAAGTGCGATCGCCAAAATTTTACAAGAAGACTGTTTCTTGGAAACCCTGATTATTTGTCCCAAAAACTTGGTCAAAATGTGGGAGGAGTATAATTGTAAGTATCTCCTGGGTGCCAAAGTCTTATCCATCAGTCTGGTACAGCAAGAATTGCCAGAATTGCGCCGCTATCGAGTTGTGTTAATTGATGAAAGTCACAACCTCAGAAACCGAGAAGGCAAGCGATATCGAGCAATTCAAGAATATATTGCCATCAACGAAAGTAAATGTATTTTGCTTTCAGCAACTCCCTACAACAAAACCTATTTAGATTTATCTTCTCAGTTGCGGCTGTTTATTCCTGAAGACCAAAATTTAGGACTGCGGCCCGAAGCTTTGCTGAACCAATTGGGCGGAGGCAGTCAAGGAGAGTTAGAATTTATTAAGCGGCATCAATGTTCCGTGCGCTCTTTGGCTGCTTTTGAAAAAAGCGAACATCCTGATGATTGGCGAGATTTGATGAAGCACTACATGGTGAGGCGCACTCGCTCTTTTATTAAAGAAAATTATGCGGAAACTGACGCAGAGAAGAAGCGCAAATATCTAGAATTTGCCGATCGCACTCGTTCCTATTTTCCCGATCGCCTTCCCAAAACCATTAAGTTTTCCTCGGAAACTTCCGCAACTAACTCCCAGCTTGACTTTGAGGAAATTGTCGAAGTCATCAATGCACTAAATCTGCCGCGTTACGGGCTGGGAAATTACATCGCCAAAAAACCCAAACAACAGCCGACTGAAGCAGAACAGCGGCAGTTAAATGCCCTATTTCGTGGGGGTCGGCGGTTAATGGGATTTTCGCGGACAAACCTGTTTAAACGGCTAGAAAGCAGCGGCAGTGCCTTTATCCAGTCGATCGAGCGCCACATCCTGCGGAATTTTATCTATTTATATGCGATCGACCAAAACTTCGATATTCCGATCGGCACCCAGGATGCCGACTTGTTGGATACCCGCAACAGCGATGAAGATGCTGATTCTGTGGTGGTTAGCAGTTTTGAAAGCGAAGAAATCGAAGATGATGCGGGCGAAACTTTAGATAGTGAAGCAGAATTGCTGTTAAGCGAAAAGAGTTTTAAACAGCGGGCAGAAGTTGTTTATCGAGAATATAAAACGCGCTACCCGCGCAGGTTTAAATGGCTCAAATCAGACTTTTTTGATACCAAGAAGTTAAAACGGGATTTGCTAGAAGATGCCCGCTGTCTGATAGAAGTCTTGCAAACTTGCGGTGAATGGCATTCTCAACCCGATGAAAAGTTAGCTGCTTTGGTGAAATTGCTCACAGAAACTCACCCCCATGAGAAAGTATTAATTTTTACTCAGTTTGCCGATACAGTCCGCTATATAACTGATAATTTAACTCAGCTAAATATTGCGGGCGCTGCATCGGTGACAGGTAAATCAAAAGACCCCACCGAACTCACATTTCGGTTTAGTCCGACTAGCAACGGTAAGCGTGACAAAATCTCCCCAGAACGAGAATTGCGAATCTTAATTGCCACCGACATTCTGAGTGAAGGTCACAACTTACAAGACAGTGCGATTATCGTTAATTATGACTTACCTTGGGCAATTATTCGGTTAATTCAGCGGGCGGGAAGAGTGGATAGAATCGGTCAAAAAGCCGATCGCATTTTGTGCTATTCGTTTTTGCCAGACGAAGGAGTCGATCGCATTATCAACCTGCGCGAAAGACTGCGCCGACGCTTGCAAGAAAATGCCGAAGTCGTCGGAACTGATGAGACATTTTTTGAGGATGACTCACCTCAAGTAATTCTCGATATTTACAATGAAAAATCAGGAATTTTAGATGGCGAAGAAGATGCCGAAGTTGACTTAACATCGGAAGCTTTTCAAATTTGGAAAAATGCCACGGACAACAACCCAATTTTGAAAAAAACCATTGAGTCAATGCCAAATGTAGTTTATTCAACTCGCAATCATACTCCCGCACCCTTGCAACCAGAAGGAGTTTTATTGTACATGAAAACCGCCGAGGGAAATGATTCGTTGATTTGGGTCGATCGCGATGGCAATAGCGTTAGTCAATCGCAACTCGGAATCCTCAGAATTGCAGCCTGCGAGGAAGCGACACCAGCAATTCCCAGAGACAAACAGCATCACGAATTAGTCACAAAAGGTGCAGAGTTGATAGCAGAAGAAGAGTTAACTGCGGGCGGACAATTGGGCAGGCCTTCCGGGGCCCGGTTCCGAACATACGAACGTTTGAAGAGTTACTTTAAGGAAATGAATGGTACAATATTTGCATCCGATGAATTGTCAAAAGCGATTGATGAAATTTACCGCTATCCCCTGCGCCAGTCGGCAATTGACACGTTAAATCGGCAGTTAAAAAGCGGAATTGGCGATCGACAATTAGCAGAATTAGTCGTGGGTTTGCGGATGGATGACCGTTTGTGTATAGTCAATGAAGACGAAGACAAACGGGAACCGATGATTATTTGTTCTTTAGGCTTGTTTCAGGAGAAAGCTGTCAGTCCGCCATTCCTCTCACCATCCAGCTAGTCCGCCAGGGAATGAATTCCCTGTCTAATAGCGAAAGTCGTCTAAAGACGACTCATGAATTGAAAATTTTTCTTCTCAGTCCTCTTAAGAGGACTTTCGCTTTGAGACAGGGGTTTCAACCCCTGTCGGACTGTCGGACTGTCGGACTATCTGACTCTCGGTTTAACGTTAATTTGACACGCCTTGGACACGGTGCCGTGTCCCTACTACAGTTCTCCCTTATTCCTTCATATATAACCATGCCACAAACACTTAAAGAATCCCGCGAACTTCTCCAAGACTTTGAATTCAACAAATTGTTCGTCCAAAAACTCGGTTGGGATAATCCATCATCCCACAAAACCGTATCTTTAGAAATAGAAGGCGAGACTTATTCCCGAAAAGCCATCGCCCAACTTAACGGAGTAGTTGTATATGAAATTATCGCCGATAGCGGAAACATCCCCAACAGCGCCGAAAGACTGACAATTTATCGCGAAATCGTCCAAATTTCCGCCGAAAATTTGTTGATTTTTATTGACAAAAATCGCACCAAATGTCTCTGGTATTGGGTAAAGCGCGAAGGTACAAAGCTTTATCCCCGCGATCATGTATACGTGAAACGGGAACCTTGCGATTTGCTGCTGAGTAAAGTGACAGCTTTAAAGGTTGATTTAGAAGAATTAGAAACGCTTTCGGTGATTGATGTCGCCCAAAGATTGCAGGCTGGCTTGGATGTCGAACGAGTAACTAAAAAGTTTTTTGAAGAGTTTAAACAGCAACACGTTGAATTTTTAAGTGTGATTCGCGGCATTGACAAGGAAACAGATAGGCGCTGGTATACTTCGGTTTTACTCAACCGCTTGATGTTTGTTTATTTTTTGCAGCGCAAAGGATTTATCGACAGCGGCAAAATGCTGTATTTGCAGGAAAAGTTAGCCGAAAGCAAACAGCGGGGAACGGATTTATTTTACTCGCAATTCTTGAAAACACTGTTTTTTGATGGATTTGCTAAACCTCTGGATTTGCGGGAGGAAGGGGTTAAAGAATTAATCGGCGATGTTAAATATTTGAATGGCGGACTGTTTCTCGAACATCCCATCGAACAAAATTATCCGAATATTGCCATACCCGATGCTGCTTTTGAGAAAATATTTAAGTTATTTGCCGCCTATTCTTGGAATCTTGACGATACAGTGGGCGGGAAGGAAAACGAAATTAATCCGGCGGTTTTGGGATACATCTTTGAGAAATACATTAACCAAAAAGCCTTTGGTGCTTATTATACCAGGCCGGAGATTACTGAATATTTGTGCGATCGCACAATCAACAAACTAATCCTCGATAAAATTAATGAGGGCGGGCACGGGGGCACCGCCCCTACAGAGGAAAACCCAGGTTTTGTAGGGGTAGTGCCCCCGTGCCTACCCCATGCCCAATTCCCCATGCCCGATGCCCAATTCCCAATTCCCCGTAAATTTGAAACTATCACCGAACTCCTCACCAATCTCGACGCCAATCTCTGCCGCCGCCTGCTAACAGAAATCCTCCCAAACCTAACATTATTAGACCCAGCCTGCGGTTCCGGCGCGTTTTTAGTCGCAGCCATGAAAACGCTGATTTACATCTATTCAACAGTCATCGGTACAAGCAAGTTTTTAAAGGATCGTTACCTCAATGACTACCTAAAAGACATCGAAAAAGAGCATAGTTCACTTAACTACTATATCAAAAAACGGATTATTAGCGATAACCTCTACGGCGTGGATATCATGCCGGAAGCCGTGGAAATTGCTAAATTGCGACTGTTTTTAGCCTTAGTTTCGGCCGCGCAGAATGTCAACGACTTGGAACCGTTGCCGAATATTGATTTTAACATCATGGCGGGCAATTCTTTAATAGGATTACTGCGGGTGGATGACGCAGAATATGAAGGAAGTGGAACTCAGTTAAATTTGTTTCACAAGACATATAGACAAGTATTAGAGGAGAAAAACCGTCTGATTTCTATTTACCGTCATGCGACTACCTATAGCCAAAACTTGCAGAGTTTACGAGATGAAATTGCGGAAAAGAAAGCGCCGGCTATCGAAAATATTAATAAGATTTTGTTGGAAGATTTCAAGCAGTTAAAAATTAAGTTTGAACAAGCACAGATTAGCGGTAAGCCGATTAAGCGTACCCTGACTCTCGCTGATATAGAAGCTTTGAAGCCTTTTCACTGGGGCTATGAGTTTGATGAGATTTTGCATCAACGGGGCGGTTTTGATGCGATTATTACTAATCCACCTTGGGAAATATTTAAGCCAAATGCTAGAGAGTTTTTTGTGCAGCATAACGAACTAGCCAAAAAAAGCAAGATGGATATCAAAACTTTTGAAAAAGAGCAAAATAAAATTTTGCAAAACCCTGAAATTGCTGAAACTTGGTTAAAATATTTGAGTGAATTTCCCCATGTTAGTGCTTACTACCGTTCAGCGGAACAGTACAAAAATCAGATTTCAATTGTCAACGGCAAAAAGTCTGGTACTGATATTAACTTCTACAAGCTTTTTCTAGAGCAATGTTTTAACCTCTTACGCCCAAATGGCGAGTGCGGTATCATCATTCCTTCAGGAGTTTATACTGATTTGGGAACTAAGCAACTGCGGGAAATGTTATTTGTTGAGACTGAGATTGATTCACTGTTTGGTTTGTCAAATGAAAGGTTTATTTTTGAAGGAGTGGATCACCGATTCAAGTTTTGCTTGCTCACTTTTGAGAAAGGGAAAAGTACAGAGTCATTTCAAGCTGCTTTCCGCATCAATCCGCGAGAAGCGATTCGGGTGGAAAAACTCGATACTTTTCTGAATAATCAAGATGAATGTATTGAGATTTCTGTTAACTTGATTCGTCGCTTATCTCCTGACTCTCTGTCGGTGATGGAGTTTAAAAATGAGGGAGATATTCGCATTGCTGAGAAAATGCTGCAATTCCCTTTGCTGGGCGAACAGATTGAGGGGAAATGGAATCTGCGGTTAACTGCGGAATTTCACATGACTAATGACAGTCATTTATTCAAGCAAGAACCAGGGAAAGGGAGACTGCCACTTTATGAAGGGAAAATGATTGAGCAGTTTACTCATACTCTTTGCGAACCGCGTTATTGGATAGAGGAATCACAAGGACGAGCTGCGATACTTGGAAAAGAACAGGATAGAGGTCAAACTCTAGATTATCAGACTTATAGAGCTGGATTTCGTAAGATTGCAAGCAGTACAAATACCAGAACAATGATAGCCACAGTCATTCCACCTAACTTTCAAGCAGAAAACTTTCAGTCAGTGTTGCGTTGTTCAGAAGGTAGTGAGCCTCCACCTAATAATCATCAGTGTTTATATTTAGTCAGTGTTTGGAATAGTTTTATTGTCGATTATGCACTTCGCTCTCGAATTTCAGCAAACATCAACTTTTTCTATGTTTATCAACTTCCCGTACCGCGATTAACATCAGGCGACAAATACTTCACTGACATCGTACAGCGCGCCGCCAAACTGATCTGCACCGCCCCAGAATTTGACGAATTAGCCCAAGAAGTCGGCTTAAACTCGCACCGAGAAGGTGTTACCGATGAAACTGAACGCGCTCAATTGCGAGCCGAATTAGACGGCATCATCGCCCACCTTTACGGCTTAACCGAAGCCGAATTTGCCTATATTTTGACTACTTTTCCGATCGTGCCAGAAACAGTGAAACAAGCAGCCTTGGAAGCATATCGCACCTTTGCGGCATAACCGGGGGAACCTGAAATCATCCATTTCAGGACTTATGCACTCCAACCAAAGAAACCGGGTTTTTTACCGAATCTGCGGGTGAAACCAAAGATTTTCGCAAAAACCCGGTTTCTGATTCCCCCACTAAACCAGATTACTAATATTCAACTCGCCGAGGCGCTTCAAAATACTCAGCACACTGTACAAATCATTCCCCGGATTGAACATAGAAAACCAGCGCGAAAAAGCGTACTGCGGTGTTTCCCCTTTAACTAATTTGACAAACAAAAAACTAGAGCCATTCATTAACAATCCGTAAGTAGGTCGATCGCCCTTAAGATTAGCTAACATATAAGCTAGTAATTGCGGAATCCCTACCTCCAAAGAAAACGCAGCCTTCTTGGACTCGATCACCACTACCCAAAACTCCTGAAACAAAGCCAAAACATCCAACTGTCCTCTCACAATCACTCCCTCGTCTTCGTCAAGGATTTCTAGAGACTTTTCGGAAGTAACGTGAAAAGGAGCAAGATAAAAGTCAGCTAAATCCCACAGCGGAGACAGCACTACCATTTTGACTGTATTTTCTAGCATTGGTGGACGAGCAAGCAAATTCCTGTAACTTGCTTTCACTCTGTCTAATCGCTGTTTTTCAGGATCGCTGATTTCTGGTAAATCATCTTGCCACTCGCGAAAGAATTGGTCATCCTCAATCAACTCTATTTTGAATTGGGTTTCCAAGTCGTTCAGCGCGACATTTCTAGATTGAATTGTTTGTACCATAAATTTAACTAATTTATTGAAATTTGCCTCATAATTGATGATAGCAATAATTGCTAAATTTCTGTTAATTGCGTTTACTAGGGCATAGGGCACTAGGGCACTTAAGGTCACACCCGCAGTCCGGCAGGGGTTGAAACCCCTGCCTCAAAGCTAAAGTCCTCTCAAAGAGGACTGAAGAACTCATTAGTCCTCTTTGAGAGGACTTGCGCTATGAGACAGGGAATTCATTCCCTGTCGGACTTTCGGGCTAAGCCGACACCTCCAAGCCCCGCCACATTCCTACAGATTGTTCCCAAAAAATGTAACGAGTTGTAAAGTATAATGAAAACGAAGCGAACACAGAGGCCAAGTAGTATCAAATGCGAGTTGCGATCGCCGGAGCAGGCTTAGCAGGACTTTCCTGCGCTAAATATCTTACCGACGCGGGCCACACCCCCATCCTCCTAGAAAGTCGGGACGTACTCGGCGGCAAAGTAGCCGCCTGGAAAGATGCAGACGGCGACTGGTACGAAACCGGCCTCCACATCTTCTTCGGTGCATACCCGAATATGCTCCAACTATTCAAAGAACTTGACATCGAAGACCGGCTGCAATGGAAAGAGCACTCGATGATTTTCAATCAGCCGGAAACCCCCGGAACCTATTCCCGCTTTGACTTTCCCGACCTTCCGGCTCCCTTCAACGGCGTCGCAGCCATCCTGAGCAACAACGATATGCTCACTTGGCCCGAAAAAATCCGCTTCGGTATAGGTTTGATTCCGGCGATGCTTCAGGGTCAAAACTATGTCGAAGCAATGGACAAATACTCGTTTTCCGACTGGCTGAAAAAGCAAAACGTCCCCCCCAGAGTCGAAAAAGAAGTATTCATCGCCATGTCCAAGGCGCTCAACTTCATCGACCCCCACGAAATATCCGCAACCATACTGCTGACAGCCCTCAACCGCTTCCTGCAAGAGAAAAACGGCTCGAAAATGGCTTTTTTAGACGGTTCCCCCACAGAAAGGTTGTGTCAGCCGATGGTAGACTACATAACTGAGCGCGGTGGTGAAGTCCGGCTGAATGCACCCATCGGGGAGTTTTTGCTCAACGATGACAACACGGTGCGGGGCTTCCACATTCGGGGAGTAAAAGGGGCAGAGTCAGAAATTCTGACCGCCGATATTTACGTTTCCGCGATGCCGGTTGACCCGCTGAAGTTGATGATGCCGAAACCTTGGGGCGAAATGGATTATTTCAAACAGCTCGAAGGTTTGGAGGGAGTACCCGTCATTAATGTACACTTGTGGTTCGATCGCAAGCTAACTGAAATCGACCATTTGCTGTTCTCGCGATCGCCCTTGCTGAGCGTCTACGCCGACATGAGCAACACCTGCCGCGAATATGCCAACCCAGACAAATCAATGCTGGAACTGGTTTTAGCACCGGCCAAAGACTGGATCGGCAAATCTGACGAAGATATCGTCGCAGCCACAATGGTCGAGTTAGAAAAACTCTTTCCCGATCAAATCCCAGAACCAGCCAAACTGCTCAAATATCACGTAGTCAAAACCCCACGTTCCGTCTACAAAGCCACTCCCGGACGCCAGCAGTGCCGTCCCACACAAACAACTCCCATTAGCAATTTCTATCTAACGGGGGATTATACAATGCAGCGTTATCTTGCGAGTATGGAAGGTGCCGTGCTTTCTGGTAAGCTGACAGCGCAGGCTATTTCAACGGCCAATAACCAATGAAAAATTAAGAATTTTTCATAAAGACGTAAAAAATCTCCCGTTTTCTAAACGGGGGAAAATCAGTTCTAATCTTTAAATTTCTTATTCTCGGATGCTGCAACTGTCAAAACTCCAGTGCATGAGAACTCTGGCCTCTGTGGATGACTCTTACGAACTGTGCCGCCAAGTCACGGCGAGTTATGCCAAAAATTTTTATTTAGGCACTCAACTCATGCCCGAAGCCAAGCGTCGGGCGATTTGGGCGATTTACGTCTGGTGCCGCCGCACCGACGAACTCGTAGACGGGCCGGGTTCTGATGCAACGACCCCTGAAACCCTCAATCTGTGGGAAAAACGCCTAGAATCTGTGTTTGCGGGCCATCCTCACGACGACTACGACGTAGCTTTAGTGGATACGCTGTCTCGTTTCCCGATCGACATTGGGCCGTTTCGAGAGATGATTGCGGGCCAGCAAATGGACTTGTACCGCAGCCGCTACGAAACTTTTGAAGAGCTCAATCTTTACTGTTATCGAGTAGCGGGTACTGTCGGGCTGATGTCGATGTCTGTCATGGGTGTAGGCGAATCGAACTCCGCTGCTAACTGGAATTGGCACTGGGGGAATAGAATTCCCAAAGAAGAAGCCATCTCCCTCGGTATTGCCAAGCAGTTGACTAATATTCTGCGCGATGTCGGAGAAGACGCCCGCCGCGGCCGCATTTACATTCCCTTAGAAGACTTAGCCTTGTTTAACTACACCGAAGAAGATTTATTCAACGGTGTGATTGACAACCGCTGGCGGGAATTGATGCGGTTTCAAATTCAGCGAGCTCGCAAATTATACGCCAGCGCCGAACCGGGAATTAAAGTGCTCAGTCCCGATATTCGCTGGACTGTTTGGGCTGCTACAATGCTCTACAGCAGAATCTTAAATGCGATCGAACGCAATCAATATGATGTGTTTCAGAAGCGGGCTTATGTTAGCAATTATCAGAAACTGCGGTGTCTCCCCGCTGCTTGGATGAAGTCAAAAGTGCTTTAGCCGCAGGCAATTTTGCTTTTATCTTAGTCCGCGTAGGCGGACTTTGTTTGTATAGCCCCGAATTATATTCGGCGGATTCAAATTTTGTTTTCAATTGTTTGTTTTCAATTGGGCGATCGAACTTTCCAACAATTGCTTTTCCTGCTGGAGTTTTGCTTCTAAGTTTTGAATTTGTTCCCGGCGGGCTTCAACTTCAATCAAGCGGCGAGACAATTCTTGACTCTGCAAAGTGAGAGATTGCCTCCAATCTTCTGCTTTCTGGGCTTCTTGCTGCAAAAAATCGGGAGTAAAACCTGTTGTTAAATATTTTTCTACTAATTGTAATACCCAGTTTGTAGCTGCTTGAATATGCAAAACCTGGCTATTTTCGTCAACATTTGCTAATACTAAAATCCCTTCATTTAAAACATTAGTTGCAGAGTTAATTGGATTTTGAGCCAAATCTTTCGGTAATGTCAAGAAACTTTCTTCACTAAGAATAGCCCAAGTATCATCAGAATTTTGGCAAGCCAGCAATTGCAGGGCGGGTTCGCCTAAAATTTCCTTCTTTTGTACTTGGGCTAAATATAACATGAGGGTAATTAGTAATTGGTAATTGGTGATTAATTGCCCGTGTTAGCACAATTGGTTCTATTATTGAAACCAAATTTGTAGGGGCGGGTTCGCCAACCATTTATGGTAAACATCAATAATACTATAAACCCGCCCCCGCCCACCAACAATAAAAATGTACGATGAATTTAGAGGTAAAATTGTGATGTAAATAATGGCTGAGGAGAGGGCGGGTTTACGAGATTGTTTGTGTATTTCATAGATGGCTGGTTAACCCGCCCCTACGGGATTTTGGGATGTTTTTATACAGCGATCGCCCAGCATAATAAAAATGATAATCTCCTCAGAAACCGGGTTTCTTTCAATATTTTTCGTTACTCAACCGAAAAATTCGTAGAAACCCGGTTTCTCACCCCACCCGCGACTAATGACTGCTGACTAATGACTAATGACTCCTTAAAACACCTTTAGCCGATCGCGCAAAATCTCCGCTTGTTTTTCGGCTTCCGCCAAAGCATCCCTCGCGCCCTGAACCACATCAGGAGTAGCCTTATCCACAAACTTCTGATTAGTCAAACGCGCCGCAGTATGCTTAATTTCAGCTTCCACCTTGCTCAACTTCTTCTCTAACTTAGCACGCAAAGCCGCCAAATCAACCACCCCAGCCAGAGGAATCAATACTTGCACAGTACCGACCACCCCAGCAATTGTCTGTCCCAAATCTGCATCCAAACTAGCAGTTACGGTCAGATTTTCGACTTTTGCCAAATCCTGAATGTAAACGCCTCCATCTGAGATTATTTGGCGTTCTTTCTCGCTTTCGCTTTGCAAAATCGCCGTCACCTTCACACTGGGTTTGATATCCGAATCTGCCCGCAAATTGCGAATAGTGCGAATAGTACCGAACAACAACTCAAACTGCTGTTCCAAATCAGCATCAATTAGCGAGATATCCGCTTCAGGATAAGCTTGCAAAGCCAAACATCGATCGTCACCTGTTTGAGTCAGAGTGTGCCAAATTTCCTCAGTAATGTGTGGCATGAAAGGATGCAGCAGTTTCAGAATCCCTTCCAACACAAAAGCAAAAGTTTGCTGGGCCACTTTCTTAGAATTTGGTTCAGCATCCTGTTGCAAGCGAGACTTGACTAACTCAATATACCAGTCACAGAAATCGCCCCAAATAAACTCATAAAGTCCCTTCGCCGCTTCCCCCAAACCGTAAGTTTCCAAACAATTGCGGCTTTGCTGCACAACTTGATGGTAGCGAGAAAGAATCCAGCGATCGCACAATTCCAACCCTTCTTCTTTCCCCCCCTTGGTAAGGGAATCTTCTTCTCTCCCCCCCTTAGTAAGGGGGGGTTGGGGGGGGTAAGGAATTCCCAACTGCTGCGGCGTCTGTCCCTCCAAATTCATCATCACAAACCGGGCCGCATTCCACAACTTATTCGTGAAGTTCCGCGAAGCTTCAACCGATTTCGATTCATCAGTTTTGCGATCGTACTCCATGCGAATATTTTGACCGGCCCCTACCACTTCCTTAACCAAAGTGTAGCGCAAAGCATCAGTACCGTACTTACCAATCAACAGCAGCGGATCGATACCGTTATTTTTACTCTTAGACATTTTCTGACCGTTTTCATCCAACACCAAACCGTGAATGTAAACAGTATCAAAAGGCATCTTTCCAGTAAAATGTCCGGCCATCATCGTCATTCTAGCAACCCAGAAAAAGATGATATCAAAACCAGTCACCAAAGTAGTTGTGGGATAGTAAAACTCCAAATCTTTAGTTTCGTCCGGCCATCCCAAAGTTGAGAAAGGCCACAACCCAGACGAAAACCAAGTATCCAATACGTCTGGATCTCTTGCTAGCTGCACGTCATTACCAAATTTAGTCGTAGCTTTTTCCCTAGCTTCAGCTTCAGTTTTTGCCACCACAAACGGCGTTGTATCAGTAATTTCGCCCTGAGTTTCGCTAACAGCATACCAAGCCGGGATTTGGTGTCCCCACCACAATTGTCGGGAGATACACCAATCCTTCAGCTTCACCAACCAATCCCGATAAACCTTTGTCCATCTGTCAGGAACAAAGACTGGTGAGTTACTTTGATCTAATGCTTCTAAAGCACGTTGAGAAAGAGGCTCGATCTTCACAAACCATTGCGTAGATAGCAAAGGTTCGACCGGAACTTTGCCGCGTTCGCTGTAGGGAACTGTATGCTTATAATCTTCTATTTTAACCAAAACCCCGTCATGTTCTAACCGCTGCACCACATTTTTCCGGGCAACAAAGCGGTCTTGTCCCTGGAACTCTCCGGCATTTTCATTTAAAGTGCCGTCCTTATTCATAATGTTAATAAACGGCAAATTGTGACGCTTACCCATCTCGAAGTCATTCGGATCGTGGGCGGGTGTCACCTTGACACAACCTGTTCCGAAAGTCGGATCGACAAACTCATCAGCAATGATTGGGATTTCGCGATTCACGATCGGCAAAGTCACAGTTTTACCGATAAGATGTTTGTAGCGATCGTCCTGTGGATTTACCGCCACCGCAGTATCGCCCAACATCGTTTCCGGCCGAGTCGTCGCCACCTCCAAATAACCAGAACCGTCCGTCAAAGGATAGCGGAAATGCCACAAATGCCCGTCAACTTCCTGCTGATCAACCTCCAAATCCGACACAGCAGACTGACTCGCCGGACACCAATTCACCAGGTAATTGCCGCGATAAATCAGCCCCTCATCGTACAGGCGGACAAATGCTTCTAAAACCGCAGCGGATAAGCCTTCATCCATCGTAAAGCGTTCACGCGACCAATCGACAGACACGCCCAAACTGCGTAATTGATTAGTAATAGTATTGCCCGATTCAGCTTTCCACTCCCAGGCCCGTTCCAAGAATTTTTCTCTGCCTAAATCGTGGCGAGTTTTGCCTTCTGCTTTGAGTTGCTTTTCGAGAATAGTTTGAACGGCGATGCTAGCATGATCCGTTCCCGGCAACCACAGGGTATTGCGTCCAGTCATGCGGTGATAGCGGACGAGGACATCAATCAGCGTCTCTTCAAAAGCGTGTCCCATGTGGAGACTGCCGGTGACGTTGGGCGGCGGGATGACGACGCAGTAAGGTTCGCCGCCTTTTTCGGGGTCAGCTTTGAAGGTTTGGTTGTCTTCCCAGTATTTTTGCCACTTGGCTTCGGTGGCTTGGGGGTCGTATTGGGGTGGTAGGTTTGCGGTCATGGTGGCTTCGGAGTTTGATCTTATTTATGATTGTGCCATAGAAGGGAGGAGAAGAGTTTTGAACCGCATCCGTGTCAGAGGCAGAGGGAAGAGCGATATTCAAGGCGGGGAGTGTCAAGTTAAAATGAAGGTAAAATTAAAAGGTTTGATGGCATTATGAATGTAGCAGCACTTCGACATCAAATCGATCGATGGCTCGATCGACTTTCTCCAGAACATCTGGCATTAGTTGCGAGTTTTATAGAGTTTCTAAGCCAAAAGCAACGTCAGGGGGTAATCATTTCGCAAAATAATCTGCCAGAGGTTTTCTCAGCAGAAATCCAAGAGATGCCTCCTGCTAATTCTTTTAGTATTCCAGAACCCTCAGAAATTGACGGAGAGGGCCAATCTAAAGCAGCGCTGCTACAAGATTTTCGGCAAGCTTGGCACGAAGCCATGACTGGGCAAACCATTTCGGTTGCTCAAATGTGGGAAGGAATTGAAAATGACTGACTTGCCCTTAATTCAAGTTATAGTTTCACCAACCTTCAATCGCAATTTACGCACTCTGGCAAAAAAATACCGCAGCATTCGCAATGATATTCAACCCATTATCGAACAACTCACACGGGGAGAACTGCCAGGAGATCGACTTGCTGGAGTGGGTTATGCAGTCTTCAAATTGAGAGTCCGAAATAGCGACACTCAAAAAGGTAAAAGTGGTGGATACCGTTTAATTTACTACGTTCAAACAGCAACGGGAATCATTTTGCTGACCCTTTACACCAAATCCGAACAAGTCGATATTGCAGCAGAGGATATTCAGAACATTATTACAGAATACGAGCAGCAGCAGAGCGAAGATCGAGAGGATATCTAAGAGTTGGGGAATCTTGCGCCGTCGAATATGAGGTTTCGACATTTTCAGTGGAAAAATCCTTTTAATATCTTATTTGACAGAAATCCCTAATCCCAAACCCGCATTCTATCGGAGAAAGCCACGATTTTGCAGAGAAATCGGTTTTCTTTTTGCCTTAGTCCTACTGGTAAAACAAATTGAAATAATTAAGAATCGCAATGAATAACATTTGTTAAACTCCAGGAATTGCGTTTTTTGTTCTCAAACTCAAACAAAAGTTTATAGTTTGTAGGCGGGTTTAACATCGTATAGCAACACAGGCGACTGCTATCTGTCGATTATTTCACCTCCTTATAATCCACCCCATAACTCGTATCTCTCCCCGACAAATACGTCGTTTTCCCAGTTAAAGTCTCCAGAGTTTTTTTCGTTTCAGCCGAAGTAATCGAATTCAGCGGCACGCCGAACTTGCTAGCCAAACCAGCGGCGACGCCCACACCTTGTCCTTGATAAATATTCACCGTCGCAATTCGCCCGACGGATACAGCCATACCGACATAACCGGACGATCGCCCGACAATGGCTAAATTCTTGACTTTGCTAGCCAAAGCGCTTTCTATCCCGAAATTATAGACTGGTAGCGGCGGAATTCTCGCAGATAAATTCTTGACTCCGCCCCGCATATCGAAATCGTAGGAAAAACTGCCGATCGACTTTTCGGGTACTGTTCCCCCTTTGATAATCTCCTGCCCCGTTAACGGATCTACCACATCGCGAACGTTCAAAGTTTGCCTGATATAAATCTCGTCCGGAAGAAATACTCTCACATCTTTACCAGACTTCTTTTGTAGCCAGTATTGGAGAAATGACATTTCTCTAATCATTTCAGGAGTCGGTTTTCTGCCGTTAGCTTCCATCTCCATTATTTTGTCAACTTGGTATTTAAACAGAAACCCGTTCCAGGACAGCACATTTTTGTTATAAACGCAGACATTGCCTTTATCAAAAAAGAATCCTTTATTTTGGCTAAAGGGCAGATTTCTGTCTATGTGATACGCTGCTCCTATAGCTACGCTTCTGATGTCGTAACCGTCTGTATATGGCTGATAAATCGTGCTCCAGAAATTCCTCATCCAGAATTTTGTACTAGCCGGATCTTTAGATTTTGTAATGCTTTCTTTAATCTTTTTTACCAAAGGCCGATCGTATAGAATTTCATCTTCTATACTGCGGAATTCGGACATCGTTATCCCTGTAATTCTCGGAACTACAGAGACAGCTAAAGTTTCATTTTTGGATTTTATATTTTGAGATTGATATCCTGTATAATAAGATAATCCTGCTTTTCTTGCCAATTCAGCGTCTTGAGTTACGTCAATAAAAGAGTGGGCTTTAATTGTTAAATTTCTGCCTGTTACTTCGGCATATTCGAGTTTTTTATCTACGACGTGGGGAGTAAGAGTTGAGTTGGAAATAACTTTGACTCCTGCAGCGGAAAGCATCTGTTTGAGAGCTCGATCTGCCTTTTTTGGATCTAAGCAAGATTCGGGCGCATCGGCTTTATCTAAGAATTCCTTAAAACATTGGGCGTAGGGTTGGCGATACCAACCGGGGATTTTATCTACATCGATGTAAGCTAAACCGCCGCGGGTGAGTAACCCGCCCAAAGGAGCACTTCCGTAGTTCGATCGCACGATCGCAACTTTGCCCTTTGCGCCTAAAGTTTTCTTAGCCCATATCGCCGCACATATCCCCGGTACTTCATCACCATATACTACTACATCAAACTTTTGCTCCGGTGATTTTTTGGGAGGTACCGGAGGGGGGCTGCTGGGTTTTTGCTGCTGAGTTCCAGCGTCTAAGGTGGCACTTGCTGGGTCTCTATTTGCGATAAAATTCTTTATTTCTCTGAAAGCCGGATAATTAAGTAAAAGTTCTAGGGCGGCAAAGATGATTGCAATTGAAGCTAATTTCTTGAAAGTAGAGAGCATTCAGTTGACTCGTTTATAAATTTGCATTACCTGAAAGCGCAGTTCAGGGTTTACGGAGTTGAATATAGCACGTTTAGATAGTTTCGACACAAGTTTAACTTTTCCGGGAACAGTTGTTAGCGGTTTTGCCAGTGTTACTGGTTTGGGAGGGCTATTGATGTGGGTAAGGATGGTGGGTGCGATCGTACTTTATGACTCCCGACTTTCCCAGCCGCTTGTAATGTGATACTAAGACGGAAGTAAGGGCGAGATAGCCACCCCAATCATTGACTCAGTGGTAAATTTAGATCAAACTGAGGTATTGCGGTAACTTGAGGAGGTAGAAAAAAGTGACAGAAGAAACACAGGTGACGATTGAAGAGATTGACGAAACATCCCCCCATTTAGAAACTGTTATAGCCCTAGGTGATGCCAATAAAAAAACTCTGGGTTTTTTTACAGAAGGTGCTTTTCGCAAAAGTGCAAGAGATCGGGTGATACTTATAGCACTCAATTCTCAAAAAAATTGCATTGGCTATCTGCTTTACCGACCAGTGCGTCGCAGCAACATTATTGTTATCGTTCATCTCTGCGTCGATCCTGCATATCGCGGTCGGGGTGTTACTAAACAGCTAGTCAATTCCCTCAGCCAAAAAAGTCAGAATTTTTATGGAATTCAACTCAAATGCCGTCGCGATTATGGAATAGACAGAATGTGGGAAACACTGGGTTTTATTCCTCTCAACGATCGACCTGGAAGAAGTAAGGAGGGTAAACTGCTTACTGTTTGGTGGTTGGATCACGGTCATCCAACTATATTTTCTCAAGCTGCTGCACAACAACTTGAGTCTAAAATTTGTGCTGTTATTGATACAAGTATTTTCTTAGAATTACACGGTAATGAAGATATTGAAAGCACGGAATCCGACTCTCTACTTGCTGACTGGTTACAAGATTATTTGGAATTGTGTATTACCGATGAGATTTTTAAGGCAATAAACGCGATCTCTGAGGTCGCTCTAAGAAAGCGTAAACGCCTGTTAGGGGAGAGTTTTACTAAAATCCACTGCGATCGGCAGACACTTGAAACAAAATTTAACTCTCTAAAACGTCTAATTCCCAGTATCAATCTCGATGAAATAAACGACTCCTTAGTTCGTCAATTAGCACAAGCTATTGCTGCTGATTACTTAATTTTCTTAACTCGCGAACCCAAAATATTAGCTTTAGCAGATGCCGTCTATGAAAACTTTAGTTTAGCAATTATGACTCCTACAGATTTAATTGTTAAACTGGATGATGTTCGCAGAGATACTCAATATCAACCGGTACGGTTTGTCGGCATACAGAATCTCACCATTCAACTAATTGATAGCAAATTTGATAAATTACTGTTAACCAACTGTTTTTATGCGGTTGATAGGGCAGAAAAAATAGCCGATTTTCAGAGAAATCTGCGCCAGATAATTGCCAACCCAGATAAATTTAAGTGTCATGTCGTTTTAGATGGTGAAAATCAACCCCTTGCTTTAATTGCCTATTGTCAATATAAAAATCACGAATTAGAAGTTACAATGCTCCGAGTTAAACGCGGTGCTCTAGCAGCGGCACTTTCACGGTACTTACTTTTCCACTCCATATCAGTTTCAGTAAAAGAAAACAGGCAATTTACGAGACTTACTGACCAGTATTTCGATGAAATTGTTATACAAGCTATTCAAGAAGATGCTTTTGTTCGAGTTAATGATGGGTATTTAAAGGCAAATCCGCCTGTAGCAGAAACAGCAGCAGATATGTCTCAAAAACTGGCAAGCCTAGCCCAAATAGGGCAAGAATATAATTTTTGCATGAAAATTGCAGAGACGCTTAACACTCCCGAATTAATTCAAGATATAGGAACGATGGCAGAGCTAGAACGTCGCCTTTGGCCTGCTAAGATTATTGATGCTGACCTGCCTACTTTCATGATTCCCATTCAACCCAGATGGGCCAAAGACTTATTCGATGAAGAGTTAGCTAAGCAGTACATTTTTGGCTCTCAAATTGAGCTAGCGCTAAAACGGGAACTTGTATATTATAGAAGCAAGTGGGCTAATGGTGGCCTCAGACCGGGTGTTATTGGTAGAATTTTATGGTACGTCAGCTCCAATTCCTCATTTACTCTGGGGACAAAAGAGGTTAAAGCTTGCTCTAGACTAGAGGAAGTTATCATAGACAAGCCGGAAAAACTCTATCGACAATTTCGCAGCTTAGGAGTATACGAATTAAAAGATTTAATGACAATAGCCAAAGACGAACCAAAGGCAGATATCATGGCGATAAGATTCAGCCACACTGAGCTTTTCCCTAACCCATTGACATTAAAGAGAATTCAGGGAATACTGGGTAATAAGATAACGGTTCAAAGCGTATTTAGGCTTCCAGAAACTAAATTCGGAATCATTTACAAAGAAGGAACCGCGACCTAGAAAGAGGATAATCACAAATGTCAAATATCTTATTATTATCTATTCGTCCCGAGTACGCAAATAAAATATTCGATCGTACAAAAACAGTTGAACTGCGTCGGGTTCGCCCTCGACTTTTGAATGAAGGAGATCGAGTGGTAGTCTATGTTTCATCTCCCGAAAAAGCTGTAGTTGGTTCTTTCAAGGTGGATAATATTGTTGAAAAACCCGTCACAGAGCTTTGGGAGGAAGTTGAAAAAATAGCAGGAATTAGCCATGAAGATTTTTATGATTATTACCAAGGTGTAAAACTAGGTATAGGTATCTTTTTAAAAGATATTCATAGGTTTAGTCAGCCAGTAGAGTTACATCGTTTAAGAAACAAGTTACCTAACCTTAAACCGCCACAGAGTTTTCGATACCTGACAGCTAATCAGTTTAACATTGTCACTTCATTAGGAGAACGTTAGACAGGAAGTGTTGCTGAAAAATATTAATTAATCGAGAGTTTTTGAGAATAGCATGGAAGCGGAAAAAAGGGCTGAGTTTGTCAAATTATTTCAAGAATTTGTCAATTCATATCCATACACTCCCGATGGATTGCGTCACATAGCCGCTTACAAGGAGCAGCGTCAGCAGGGGCGTCGAAATTTTGAAGAGATCGCTGCTGCTGCTGAGTCTGGAGAAGATGTGACTGAATCTATAATGTTGAAACTTCTACCTTACGAAGACTCTCCTACTAATCGACAAAGGGGAGCCTGGATTCATATTAATCCGTGCATAATAAAAGGGTTATTATGGAATTCCAAATCGTATAAAAAATTGTCATTAATAGCGCCAGTAAGAATGGCCGAATTAATTTTTTATTTAGTCTGCTGTTGTAACGACGATCCGAGTCAGCTATATTCGGCCTGTAGAGAGTTTTCAGAAGAAATGCGCGTTTCCTTGTTCGGCGAGATAGGGATGCTAACGCCTATCCTCAATGCTCTCCGTCCCGATGACTTTCTCGCGATTAATGACAAGTCAATACAGGTTATTAACTATTTCGCCAATACTTCGTACAGCAAACAGCTAATAGACTACTCCTATGCTAACTTAACCGGACACAAGCTGATCAAAGAATTAACTAAAGAAATGCAGCAGACTGGCGTTCCATCTATCCGAGAGGACGATGTATTTGATATGTTCTGCCACTGGCTGATAGAAATAAAAAAATATGACTTTCCTAGTAACGAAGTGCCATTATTAGATGAGGCAATTGTGTTTGAATACGCTGTAGAAGAAGTACAGTTGCAACCGGAATATCTTTTGAACCAATGTGCCGAAGAAACTGGCTTTGACGAAACAGAACTAAAGCGCTGCATACGCGCCATCCACCGCAAGAAACAAGCTATCCTGCAAGGCCCGCCCGGAACCGGAAAAACCTTCATAGCGGAAAAACTAGCCAAACATTTAATCGGTGGCGGTGACGGCTTTTCAGACACGATCCAATTTCATCCAGCTTATACTTATGAAGACTTTATTCAAGGCATCCGACCGCAGAGTCAAAATGGCCAATTAACCTATCCGATAGTTCCCGGTAGATTCCTAGAATTTTGCACAAAAGCTGAGTCTCGTCGAGGCACTTGCATTATCATTATTGATGAAATTAACCGTGCAAATTTATCTCAGGTATTTGGAGAGTTGATGTATTTGCTTGATGACCGCGATCGCACCGTTAAATTAGCCAGTGGCGAAGAATTGAGAATCCCTACCAATGTCCGTATCATCGGCACAATGAACACAGCAGACCGTTCTATAGCCTTAGTCGATAACGCACTCCGCCGCCGCTTCGCATTCATTCCCGTTTATCCCAATTATGAAGTCCTGCGACAGTATCACCACAGAGAGGAAACAGGTTTTCCAGTTGATAAATTAACTAGCATTCTAGAAGATGTCAATCGCGCAATTAACAACAAACACTATGAACTAGGCATCTCCTTCTTTTTGACAAAAACCTTAGCTGAAGATATCCAAGATATTTGGCAAATGGAAATTGAGCCATACCTCGAAGAATACTTCTTTGATAATCAGGCAAAAATGGATGAGTTTCTCTGGGTTAAAATCAAATCTCAATTCAGCAATTGATAATCTAACGCTACCATTATTACCACAAACACGGCGTTACAGCATCTATGAAACGAGAATCACCCCAAATCATCGAACTCACAGAATATCAATCAGCAACCTTTGATCGAAATTCAATCCCCGAATTAGTAGGAGAGAAAATATACCAGAATTATGCCAAGGAAATAGATATAGAATTTCCCAACCCTAAAACTAAATATAAATGGCAATTAAAATCTAAAGGCAGAGTTGGCAACATTCCCATCACTCCAGAATTTCACATTGCCATCCGCCCCAAGGTTCCCATAAACAACCTTTTCGGAATGATTGACTATGCCTACAACCTTAAGATAAAATTTCCCCAAGGCTCGATTCAGTGCCAATCTTTACAAGAAAGTTACGAGAGATTAGCTAACATTCTTGCCCAAAAAATTCTCGAACGCTGTCGCAAAGGATTATATCGCGATTACTTATCCAAAACCGAAAGACTCGCCTACATTCGCGGCCGCGTCGATTTGCGGTCAGCCCTGCAAAAACCTTGGGATGTTAAACTAAAATGCCACTATAACGAACAAACAGGCGACATCGAAGACAATCAAATACTCGCTTGGACACTTTTCATCATTGGCCGCAGCGGTTTGTGCCGTGAATCTGTTTCATCCACTGTGCGAAAAGCCTTTCACGCACTCCAAGGATTTGTTACATTAAAACCGTTTAAATCAGAAGCTTGTATTGATAGAAATTATCACCGTTTGAATCAAGATTATCAACTTTTACACGCCTTATGTCGATTCTTTTTAGATAACACAGGGCCCAGTCACGAAACAGGCGATCGCGAAATGCTCCCTTTTCTCATAGACATGGCCAATTTATATGAACAATTTGTCGCTGAATGGCTCAAAGCAAATACATCAAAAGGCTTTTTTGTCAAACAACAACACCGAGTCACCCACGACCAAAACTATTTCGATCGCATTGACTTACTCCTAGGCCATAGTGAAACAAAAAAAGTCCAATACGTCCTCGATACAAAATACAAAGCTGCCGAGAAAGTAGCCAATAATGACATTCATCAAATAGTTGCTTACGCAAATGCGTTAAAGTGCCAAAATGCAATTCTCGTCTACCCGCAAAACCTCAAACAACCACTAGATATAAAAAATGACGATATTCGAGTTCGCAGTCTAACTTTTTCCCTAGATAGCGACCTGAATGAAGCCGGAAAAACCTTCTTAAAATCTCTACTTTCAAACACCCTGCCCTAACTCCAATACGGTTCAGTTAAAAGTGTTTATTCCTCGGAGATCCCCCTAAATCCCCCTTAAGAAGGGGGACTTTGAGTAAGTTCTTGTCCCCCCCTTCTTAAGGGGGGCTAGGGGGGATCGGGCTTAACTGAACTGTATTGCCCCTAACTCTACTCTGCGCCCTCTGCGCCCTCTGCGGTTCATTTCTCCACAAAAAAAGAGGCGCAATTGCGCCTCCCAAATCTTTCATGTCTGCGTTCTAAACACTCATAGCCACTTTCGCTTCTTTTGCAGTCAACTTCTCGTAAGTCGCCCGCATCTTCAATCCGACTAACACTTGGAACAAACCAGTTCCATTGTTGGAACCAGGATATTCGCGGTGCTGGAGTAACAGGTGAGTTAACTCGCCTTCATACTTCGCAGAAGTCTTGCTCAAATGGCTTTCGATGTAAATAACTTCTTCGAGATTCTCGAATTGACCATCTACTTCCAAAATCGAGACTTCGTGACCGTAGAAAGCATCGGGCCCGTAGTACATCTTAATTCCGGGATAGGAACAAGTCAGCTTGCGGCCGCAAGGAACCCAGTTAATTGTTGAACCTTCGTCAAACAAATACGCAGGCTCAAAATTGGCGATGCCTTCGCGCTGGATCATCTGCACACGCAGAACTTTCCGCTCTTTGTCATCTTTGATCAAGTTGGTCGGCAACACTTGAATTACCACATCAGCATATTGCTTTTGCGGGTCGATGTAGGCGGTAAAATCCGGTTTGCGAGCATTGATCGCAAACAGCACGTCTTCGTAACGGTGGCCCCGTTCCGCCATGTCGCGCTGGATTTTCCAAGCAATTTTTACCTCGTCGCTGATGTCGAGGTAGACGCTGAAGTCGAGGAGCGATCGAACTCGCTCGTCGTACAGCGGATGCAGCCCCTCAATCACAATCACGTGATTCGGCTCTACCCGCTCAGGAGGATCGAGCAGACCGGTTTCGTGGTTGTAAATCGGCTTGTCGATCGCCCGACCTTCTTTGAGAGCCTTCATTTGCTCAGCCATCAGGTCAAAATTGTTCGCTCTGGGGTCAAGGGCTGTAATCCCTGTTTCCTTGCGCTGCTTGCGATCGAGACAATGATAGTCGTCGAGGCAGATTACAGTAACGAAATCTTCCCCGAACAAATCTGTCAATCGGCGTAAAAAAGTAGATTTTCCGCATCCGGAATCTCCGGCAACGCCAATTAAAACCACGCGATCCGGCTTACTTGTCATAGTTTCCCTCTAACAAAATCACTGTTTACTAACTAACTCAAGTCTAGATTCCACAAAATTTCAGCCCGCAGGTAGTGGCAAGCAGGCTTTGTGCTGCTGTGCTACCCCGAGACGATCGAGTTCTCACCAGCATACAGCAGTGAGTTGATTGCCTGCCCGGGAAGACCCAAGCAATCTTCAAGGCAAGTAATTAATAGCTTGTAAAAGTATAGTCATTTATGTATGACATGGGAGGCGTGAATCCCTCCCCTTTCTTTTTTACTTCGAGCGGATTGACCCGCCTGGGCTGAACTACGCAGCTCCCTATCCCATCGCACAAGGCATTTGGGATTGCTTGGGGCATAAGATCGTCATATCTATTAACACTAACTTTAGTAGTTGATCTTACCAGAATGCGATCGCCCACTACAAGCTCAACGTCGATAGATTTGAGATTTGAGATTTGAGATTTGAGATTGTAGAATTGACCCGTCAGTCAGCCTGGGAGTCATAAATCCAGGATCTTGTACCTGGCTGCTTTCGGTCAATAGGAGCTATTTGTTGCCCGATGCCACACTCCATCACCGGTCGGCAATCAAAACGACTTATCGGGGCAGATCCCCCGATCGGGTAAAATATTGGCAGTACGCAGACAACAATAGCTATAGGTCAACAGCCGAACGCAAAGCGGGCTCGGTGAGCGCGGCGTTCGGCTAGTAGGGATTGGATACGCGAGCGATCGCAACTTCAACACTCCCGCCGGCGTGGCGAGGCCCAAAAATTGGCGCGGCCAATTAGTCCCGAGGGCCTTAAGAAAAAAGTAAATTGAGTCTAACGTCACATTCTCTTTCTTTATAACTCTGTATCGTGAAGGAAAATCAACAAATGTACAGCCCAAGCTTATCTGGTGGAGCGGCAAACTCCGAATCAGGCAGCCGCATCTTTGTTTACGAAGTGGAGGGTATGCGTCAGAGCCAAGCAACTGACCAAATAAATAACCCGATTCGCCGTAGCGGCAGCGTATTTATCTCCGTGCCCTACGATCGCATGAATCAGGAAATGCGCCGGATTGCTCGCATGGGTGGAAGAATTGTCAGCATCCGCCCCTCAAACAGCGCTCCCGAAACAAATGGCAAAGTCGCACCAGAAGCAGGGCTACAGAGTCAGAAATCTGGAGAAGAAACTAAGCCCATGACTCAAGCCAAGGAAAAAGTTCAGGTTCCTGTTAACCTCTACAAACCGGCCAATCCCTATATTGGTAAGTGCATTTCTACAGAAGAATTAGTCAGAGAAGGCGGCGACGGCACAGTCCGCCACGTCACCTTCGACATTTCTGGAGGCAATTTGCACTATCTCGAAGGTCAAAGTATCGGGATTATTCCCGATGGCACGGATAAAAACGGCAAACCTCACAAAATTCGGCTTTACTCGATCGCCTCCACCCGTCACGGCGACCACCTCGACGACAAAACAGTCTCGCTGTGCGTGCGCCGCCTAGAGTACAAAAGCCCAGAAACCGGTGAACAAGTCTTTGGTGTTTGTTCGACTTTCCTCACCGGTTTGCAACCTGGGGATGATGTCAAAATCACCGGCCCCGTAGGCAAAGAAATGCTGTTGCCCGACGACGAGGAAGCCACCATTATTATGATGGGTACCGGTACGGGTATTGCTCCTTTCCGGGCTTACTTGTGGCGGATGTTTAAAGAAAACAATCCCGATTACAAATTCAGAGGTTTAGCTTGGTTGTTCTTTGGAGTTGCTTACACTCCCAACATTCTTTATAAGGAAGAGTTGGAACAATTGCAGCGCGAGTTCCCCGATAATTTCCGCTTGACTTATGCCATCAGCCGCGAGCAAAAGAATGTTGACGGCGGCAAGATGTACATTCAAAACCGGATTCAAGAGAACGCAGACCAATTGTGGGAATTGGTTCAAAAGCCGAATACTCACACTTATATCTGCGGTTTGAAGGGTATGGAAGGCGGAATTGATGAGGGAATGTCGGCCGCGGCTGGCAAGTACGGTGTTGACTGGGCTGCCTATCAGAAACAGTTGAAGAAAGACCACCGTTGGCACGTTGAAACTTATTAATGTGTTACCTGATTTAATCTGATTTGTAGGGTGGGCTTGGCTCGCCCTACAATTTTTGAAACAGTTTTGAGGCTGGAGGGGCTGGTTCACCCAATACAAGTGTAAAATATACAGTAAGCTCACCGAAAAAGGGAGATAACTGACATGGTTATAACTTCTACCCAAAAACTCACCTTTGAAGAATATCTGAACTATCAGGGAGAATCAGGTGTTTGTTATGAATTATATCGGGGCAATCTAATCGAAATGCCAACACCTACAGCAATACATATCAAAATTTGTGAATTTTTAGTTTATCAGTTCCGGCGCTTCTTTGCAGCACACAACCTACCGATAGTTGCAATTGTGACTACCGCAGTCCGAACTGAGGAAAACTCTTCTCGCATTCCTGATGTGGTGATTTGCACTCAGAGTCTGTGGGAACAAGTCTGCGCGCAACCTGGTTCCGCAGTGCTAGATTTTGAAGAAAAACCGCTGTTAGTTATCGAAGTTACCAGTCAAAATTGGCGGGACGACTACATTCGCAAACGGGCAGAATATGACTTAATTGATATCCCTGAATATTGGATTGTAGACGCCAATCAACCGAAAATACGAGTGTGTAGCCGTCCAGAAAATGAAGGCAGTTACTCTCACCAGGAATTTTTGCCTGGACAGCAAGTTCACTCTGTACAGTTCGCTGAATTTATTTTATCGGTTAATCAAGTGCTATGTCCGCCGCTAGTAGAAGATTTAATTCGAGAAGAAGAAGCACAGCGACAGCAGCTAGA
Organism: Microcoleus sp. T3_B1; assembly: GCF_036700445.1. Taxonomy (NCBI): domain Bacteria; kingdom Bacillati; phylum Cyanobacteriota; class Cyanophyceae; order Oscillatoriales; family Microcoleaceae; genus Microcoleus; species Microcoleus sp. T3_B1. Next base: position 120,176 of record NZ_JAUBOX010000001.1, on the reverse strand, counting down.
ACAGCAAAATCAGGAACTAGAACAGCAAAATCGGCAGCTAGAACAGCAAGTTAATGCAGAACGCCAGCGGGCCGAAAGATTGGCCCAGCGACTCCGAGAAATGGGAGTAGACATGGATTCAGAACTGTGAATTGTCATCTCAAATTAGATCCCCGACTTATTAAAGAAGTCGGGGATCTGGATATTGAGCTTACTTAAATGACAAATTGCTTGATTAGCATACAATGATTGTAGGTTAATTGAGTTTCTACGGGTCAAAGTCGTGGCTTTCAAAATTGGTTTGTTAGGTTTGGGTACAGTTGGCGCGGGAACAGCAGAGATTTTGCTCTCCCCAGATGGCCGCCATCCGCTGTTGCAGGAATTGGAAATCTATCGGGTGGGAGTGCGCGATATTTCTCGAACTCGGTCTTTACAATTGCCAGAAAATGTGCTGACAACTGACCTAGAAGCGATCGCAACTGACCCTGAAATTGATATTGTAGTAGAACTGATTGGCGGATTGGAACCGGCGCGATCGCTCATTCTGCAAGCTATTGCCAGCGGCAAGCACGTCGTCACTGCCAACAAAGCAGTTATCGCCCGCTACGGTAATGAAATCTTCGAGGCCGCCAACAATAAAGGCGTTTACGTAATGCTAGAAGCTGCTGTCGGCGGCGGCATTCCAGTCATTCAAACCCTCAAACAATCTTTAGGTGCAAACCGCATTCAAACTGTCACCGGCATTGTCAACGGCACAACTAATTACATCCTGACGCGGATGCAAACAGAAGGCGCAGACTTTGCTGAAGTGCTCGCCGACGCTCAGCAATTAGGTTATGCTGAAGCTGACCCCACAGCAGATGTAGATGGATTAGATGCGGCCGATAAAATTGCTATTTTAGCCTCGCTAGCTTTTGGCGGACGCATCAAATTAGCAGATGTTCATTGCGAAGGTATCAGAAAAGTTAGTGCGGCTGATATTGACTACGCCGACAAGCTGGGATTTGTGATTAAATTGTTGGCTATTGCTCAAGAAACCTCCCGCTACAATGGCAAGCAAGCTGAGGCAGAAAGCGAACTGCTGTCAATTCGAGTGCATCCTAGTTTTGTGCCGAAAACTCATCCGCTGGCTAGTGTCAACGGGGTTTACAATGCAATTTTAGTCGAAGGAGAGCCGATCGGGCAATTGATGCTGTACGGGCGCGGCGCCGGTGCGGGCCCAACAGCTAGCGCCGTAGTATCAGACATCATGAATGTCGCGGCTATCCTGAAAACCGAAACTGTTCCGATTCCCCATCCTTTGCTGAGTTGCAGTCACCAACACTACTGCAAAATTGCTCCGATGCAGGAACTTGTTACTCGCTTTTACGCCCGTTTTCTGACGCGCGATACTCCGGGGGTAATTGGCAAACTCGGCACTTGTTTCGGCAACCACAAAGTTAGTTTGGAATCAGTTGTGCAGACGGGAATTCACGGCGATTTAGCAGAAATAGTCGTTGTGACTCACGATGTTAGGGAAGGGAATTTTCAACAAGCACTCGATGAAATTCGCGCGATGGAAGCAGTCGATAGTGTTGCTAGCACGTTGCGAGTTTTGTAAAAGTGATTTGATAGGGGCGGGTTTTACCTACACTATTTGCCAATAATTGACAATCTATAAAACCCGCCCTCGCCCAACGATAAATCCGATGTACATTTGGCGGATTTGGTAGGGGCGGGTTTCACCGACAATATTTGCCAATAATTGACAATCCATAAAACCCGCCCGAACCGAACCATAAATCATCATGTACCGGGTGCTTGTAGGGGCGGGTTTTACAAACAATAATTGCCTGAAACAAACAATCTCGAAAACCCGCCCGAACCGAACCATAAATCATCATGTACATTTTCCGATGCGATGCAAATTTCGGGTTGACGTAGGTTATCGGTGGTGGGGGGCGGGTTTATCTAGATTGTCGGTAATCGTTAGATATGGTTGGTGAACCCGCCCCTACCAAATCTGGGTAAAGGTATTTTGCAAAAATACCGCGTTTTCCCCCCACAAGCAGTTAAAAATGAGATTTGGGATGAAAATAACAAAATCAGATTTTGTCGATCGCCAAACGGGAAGGCACTTGCTAGATTCCCTGTATGAAAAGTTTGCCAAACCCCAACTAAACGATACTTTTAAACCCAATAATCCTTCAATCTACATTCGGCACGAAGAAGGGCAAGTTATTGATGGAAATTATATCATAAAAAAAGTTTTTGAAGACTCTCGCACTGGTTTTTATGCTGAAAGTCGCGTTCCCATTTCTGGCAATAACCCGCCTGTTTTAGTGATTCGCGGCTACGGTTCTTGGTATCCTTTCGAGCGCGTTTTGGAAGATACGCCCGATGTATTTATGGCAAAACTAGAACGCCAGTTAAAATCGGCGCAAACTGTGGGTGCTATTGATTGGATAAAGCAGCAATTTCACAGCGGGAATCCGCCAGATGTTATCGGAGAAAGTTTGGGCGGCAAAGTTGGTCAGCAAATAGCCGCAAAATACCCGGATTATATTAGATCCACTGTAATTTTTAATTCTTTGGGCGTTTCGGAAAAGTTAGCTAAAACTTCCACCGCTAACAATGTTTTTCACTACTTTACTTTAGGCGAAAGGTATGCTTTCTGGGCAAATGAAGGCGATTACATACCGGGAACGATTTTTGTCATTTCCCAGAAGGGTAACAACTGTTGTTATAAAATCGAAGAGGCGATCGTCCGAATGGCGCGTTTTGAAGGCAAGTTTCTCAAAAGGCGCGCGATTGTGGCAATATTGGCTCAGTGGCTTTTGCTAAACAGACACAATGCGATCGTCCTCAACAAACGGCGGCCAGTAGTCGTTGAGATCGATCGCACTCAATTGCAAATTTTCCGAAAAAAGCGCTTTGTTTAAACTCAGACAGAATGGCTTCAGGCCGCAGATGGCTGATTTTCCCGTGCTGCGACGGCGAGAACCAGACAAAGTGCTGCGATCGCTTTTTCCCATTCTTCCTTTACAGCGGTGGGTTGAACCTCATCAAAGGCGCTAACTAAACGAGGAATCGCTCGTTCTAATGCCTGTCTGGGAATTGATTTGTGCAATTCAACTAAACGAGTTAAACTTTCTTGATTCTTCAAAAAACCGACTACCCATTTCGTAGTATGATCGGGACTCTCAGGGACGTTTTTAATTCCTAGTTCTGTTTGCAACCAGTCGTAAAAAGGTGGCAGCTTTTGAGCTAAAACAGTTCCAGCCGTTGGCAAAGTTTCTTTGAGTAAAGCAGTATCGAGACTTGCGAATAATTGATTAAATTCCGGTGAAGCGAGCAAGCTGGTTAATGGCAGTGAAAGCAGGGCTTCAGAAGCGTCAGGGGATACATTTAAAGTCCGCGAAAATGTTTGCAGCATTGGAAAGTCTCTGGTATTGATGACTTTTTCAGCCTAACAATCACGCGAATCAATGAATATGAGCTACCTCATACAATTCTAGGATTTACTGAACTTACCATGTGAATTAATCCTTTTTTATGTGTAATATTTCACAATTTGAGCGATTCGCTTCATAATTTTGAGTACATTGTACAATTCATTCCCTCGATCGCGCAAATCAAAGGAATTAGATAAACCGTACTGCGGTGTACCTTGATACGTCATTTTAATGAACTGAAAATTCCTGCCGTTGCTTAGCATTCCAAAGGACGCCATGCTAGGATTAGGATTAGCCAGCAGATAAGCTAATATTTGCGCTAATCCTGTTTCTATGGAAATTTGAGCGCTTTTTGACTCGATAACCATTACCCAAAACTGCTGTTTTAAAACCAGGACATCCATCCTACCTCTGATAATTGTCTCGTCTTCGTCTTCAAAGAAAATTTCTACTTCAGGTTCAGCTTTGATATGAAAGGGAGGTAAATAGAAACCTGCAAAATGTAGCAAGGGAGATAAGACCACCATTTTGACGGTAGTTTCTAGCATTGGAGGATACTCGACTAAGTTGAAATAGCTAGCTTTCACTTGATCGAGAAATTGTTTTTCAAATTCGCTGATTTCGGGTAATTCGTCAATCCATTCACGAAAAAATTGGTCGTCATCAACGAGTTGGATATTAAATTTTTCCCTTAAGTAGGAGAGAGTAACTTCTCTAGCTTGGATTGTTGCCGTCATAGTTTTTGATGATTATTCCTAATCTTAACTACATTATACAACATACAATTCATTTCCTCGATCGCCCAAATCTAATTTCAACCGGGCTGTACATATCTGCGTGCATCTGCGGTAAAAAAAAATCCCTTAAATATTTACACAAATTCTCCCTTAGCAACCATCACCACCTTACCACCCACCAAAACTGCTATTTCCCCTTCATTTTTGGCGGATTGTAACAACAGCAAAGAAGGTCGATCGATTTCATAACCCTGCTCTACTCTGACATCAATCTTTGTTTCCCCATAATAAGCGTATTCTACCAAATATCCCGCCAAACAGCCGTTAGCACTGCCAGTCGCCGGATCTTCTGGAATTCCTAATGAATGGGCAAAAACTCGCACGCTTAAATCATTAATGTCGCTGTAGGTTTCTGGGCAAAATATCAAAATTTCTTTTGCTGCCATTGTATCAACTAGCTCAAAATATTTATCTAAATTGACTTGAGCTTTTTTGAGCGATGCGAGGGTTTTTAATGGGACAATTATAAACGGTACTCCCGTAGAAACTTCTTGAATTGGGAAGTTTGGATCAATTTCATCTGGTTCTAAATTCAGGACATTTGCCAGACTTGCGGCTGATAAAACTTGACCAAAACTAGGCGGGTTTTGTCGCATCCACAAAATATCTGCCGCTTCATTGTGATAATTAAAAGTAACGGGAATTTGACCGACGGCTAAATTGAGAATTACTCGATCGACCTTTTCGCGAATAATCTCTTGCTGCAACACAAACGCAGTGCCCAAAGTCGGATGACCGGCAAAGGGCAATTCCTTCTTGGGCGTGAATATCCGCACGTCATAGCCGCCATCTCGCGGATCGGGCGATCGAATAAACGTAGTTTCTGAATAATTGATTTCCCTCGCTATCTGTAGCATTTGAGCCTCAGATAGTTCGGCAACTCCTGCACCGCAAAATACAGCTAGTTGATTGCCAGCATATTTTGACTCCGCAAACACGTCAACTATATAAAAATTCACATTTCCCTCGTTCAACAGTAGTTTGTGTTTCTTGTTACCAGGCTCTGCCTGGTAACAGAGATCCAGAGGCTCCGCCTCGCTACTTCAAACAGCGAATTGCCTCCAACATTCCCCTGGCTTTATTCAGCGTTTCTTCGTACTCCATATCCGGGTTAGAATCAGCTACCAAACCAGCACCTGCTTGCACAGAAACCGAATGTTTATCGCCTCCTTGAGAGCGAACAACCATAGTCCGAATTGCGATCGCACTATTCAACTGTCCCTCAAAATCATAATACCCGTAAACCCCAGAATAGGGCCCCCGGCGACAACCTTCCAACTCGTGCACAATCTCCATCGCCCGAATCTTCGGAGCACCGCTAACCGTACCCGCAGGAAAACCAGCTTTCAACAAATCCCAAGCTGTCTTATCCTGGGCCAACTCTCCCACCACATTGCTCACAATGTGCATGACGTGAGAATAACGCTCAATTTCCATTAATTCGTCAACTTTTACAGTACCGTTTCGGCAAACTCTTCCTAAATCGTTCCTACCCAAATCAACTAACATGACGTGTTCCGCAATTTCCTTCGGATCTTGCAGCAATTCAGCAGCCAAAGCATCATCTTCTTGAGGAGTTTTACCCCGGCGGCGAGTGCCGGCGATTGGTCGCAAAGTTGCTATCTTTTTGCCATCAGCAGTGTTTTCCGCCTTCACCATAATTTCGGGACTCGAACCGATAATCTGCCAATCTCTGAAATGAAAATAAGCCATGTACGGAGAAGGATTAATCAGACGCAAAGAACGGTAAAGTGCAAAAGAATCGCCACTGTATTCAGCCTCTAGTCGCTGCGAAATAACTACTTGAAAAATATCTCCTGCTTTGATATAATCCTTCGCCTTTAAAACATTGGCACAATACTTTTCACGGGTAATATTGCTAGTGTAAGCCAATTCTGTATTTCCGGTTGTGGAACGGGCATCTTGCCCGTCCTTATCTCTTGTGGAACGGGCATCTTGCCCGTCCTTATCTCTTGTGGAACGGGCATCTTGCCCGTTATTGGGAGGTGTCCATTCTATGAGAGTAGATTGCCGGGAAAGTGGCGATTGCAGCTTCTCAACTAACTTACCAACGCGATCGCACGCTTGCTGATAAGCCTGGGCCAAATCAACGCCAACCTCGCGCAAATCCGCATAGGCGACGACCCAAATTTTCCGCTTCACCTGGTCGAAAATCAGCAAATTATCAACCTGCATCCACAATCCATCCGGCAAATCATTCTCGCTGGCTGGATGCACGGGAACTCGCGGTTCTATCCACTTAATTAACTCGTAACCCCAAAAACCGAATAGCCCGCCAATTCCCGGCGGCAACTGCGGCAATTTCACCGGTTGATAAGACTCCAAACATTCAGTTAAAGCTACAAACGGATCGCCCGTAAATACTTTTTCGGAACCGTCACGGTAAACTTGAGTTGTGCGAGATCCCCTTGCCTCCAAAATCCACAACGGATCGCACCCTAAGAAACTATAACGCCCAAGTTTTTCCCCACCTTCGACAGACTCCAGCAGAAAACTGTAAGGTTGACCCGCACAAACCCGATACCACGCAGACACCGGCGTATCCAAATCAGCAACCCATTCTTGATACACGGGTACAAAATTGCCTTGTTTCGCCAGTTCCGAAAATTGTGAGAAATCGGGAAATATCATATACTAACTTCGCTATACAATCAATAAACAAAAGACGGAAACCAACATCCCTCCGGCGACCGATACTCGCCAACTGCCATCACCGCCATCGGCTTGAGGGCGCGCAGCCCCTCTTCCAAGCACCAGCGAAACAAACTTGGGTACCTCAGCGGCAAGTGAAAAGAAAGCAATTCTTCGGAATTGTACGCAGCAGCCCCCAAGAGCAAAGCCTGCATATCGGCTTCAGTTTCCGCGACGCTGTGGCTCAAAGCCGACACCGCACAAGTATAAGCCACAATCCGACCTTGTTTGCAAGCAACCCAAGGAGAAAAGAAAGTCAGGGCGTCTTCAATCTCCGAAGTTCGATCGCACCCGCACAGTTTTTCGCACAAAGCAGCACATTCACCAACATCCTCACTAGCCATCGGGCGCACCTCAAACCCATGCGGAGGCTGGCTGCGAAACTTCCCTGCCATTAACACGAAAGGTTCCTTCACCTCAAAACCCAAAGAAGCGTACAGCGACAGCGAGGCCATATTAAAAGATTCCTGAACCAAACGGATGCCCACAGCGTCCTGTCCCCGTTCCAGCAAAGCTTTCAGGATTTCCCGTCCCGTGCCGCGACCTTGAAAAGTTCGATCGACACTGACGGGCCCGATACCGCGAATCGGGTTGCGTTCGTCCATAAACCCGCAGCCGACAACCGCACCGGAACTCTCGGCTACTATGCCAAAAAACAACGGACTTTCGATCCGAAGACCAATAATTTCAGTTGAAAACTCCAGCGTCGGAAAATCTGTAGGGAATTGATGGCGATCGGAAATACATTTAAAAGCTTCATAATTAATGCGAGCGCAAACATCGATATCAGAAGGCTGCGCTCGCCTGATTGCGAGATTCATTTTTAATTTAACATTAACTTTTAATAAGATTAGAAGTTTGCAGTAGTATTTTGGCGCTGCGGGCTTAGCCTCCCGCGCCAGAATACTACTGCAAAAACAAGTTTACAAGCTGAGCCTTACAGGGAATATTACCTATGTTTTGCTCAGCCATGCACTCATCGTCTAAGGATCGAAAGTCTTCTTACCTGTGAACTTGAGCGTAGCCGGATTTGGATTGCTGCCAATATTGCGGTCAATCTTACCGTTGTAGGGACGACCTTCGTTCACCTTCTCAGGGAACACGCCATCCTTGGGATGCAGGTACTCAGTAGTACCGTCTGGAAACACGCGGTAAATTTTGTAGTTCGTGATTTTGAATTTAGCCCGCAGTTGCTGGCCGCCCAAAGCGATGCACTGCTCCTTCCGGGGCAGATGCAGCAAGTTGTCGCCTTGACGCATAATCGCAGCGCCACCCGTAGGCATTTCAAACACCTGCTCCTTGGGGCTAGTCCAAGTGATAGCGTACTTCTCTTCAACTAGCGCCTTGGTCAGCAAGCCGCCTGTGCTGCCGCCGAAGATTGGGGGTTGTCCAGTAAGTTGTTCGGCCATAGATATATCCAAAGGATTTTTACGGCATCGTATCATCGAGACTGCACGCTGTTCTCGAAATTGTAAGGAAAATTAACAGTTTTTTGGCGATCGATCTTTTCTGATAACTGATAATTAGTAATTAATAATTCATAATTGGTAATTTCCACCCAAGTTAGAAAACAAAATTAGGCAGCACGAATTCCGAAAAAATAATCAAAAAAAAACAGCAATTATTCTGGTGCTTGTGGGGCACCTGAATAATCGCACATTCCCCCAAATTACCCCCACACACGATCGCACAATTTACCGCGTCAACCCTAAGTCAAGAACGAATTAGGGTCATAGCCGCGCGGAATTTGGCTCAAAGCAGTCCAAGTTTCCTGATTGACAATCCCGTCAGCCTCAATCCCAAAGCTTTTTTGAAATGCGCGAACAGCTTTGTCCGTCAAAGTAGACAAGTCGCCGTCAACTTTACCGCCATAATGCTGGGAAATTTTGAGAACTTCCTGAACAGTAGCGACTGCTTGCCCAGAACTGCCCAATCTGAGTACCGGCATATTAACTGGAGCTCCAGTATAAAGCGCCTGCCAAGTCAGTGGCCCGACAATGCCGTCGGGCGACAAGAAAACCCGAAACTGAAACAGCTTCACAGAAAATTCAACGGCTTTGTTAAAAATTCCTTTAGCAGGCTGCCGGTAAAGGTGCAACTTGGTTAGCAGTTGTTCGAGTTCCAATACCGCTTTACCTTGAGAACCTAATTGTAGTTGTGGCTGTTTGGCCATAGGTTGAGTAGATTTCATCTGGGTTGTAGGTGACATAATCGATTTTGCTAACCTCTAGGTTTGAGTATTCTTCTGGAAAAAAACTTTTTCCGGGCCAAACATTTGCATTTTCAACTTTCCACGAATCAACACTGGCCTCGGCAGTGCCTCAACAGATTCGATCGACTTTTACCATGTCACGGCTTGTGCAGGGCAGACTTATACCAATTTAGATTTTAGATTTTAGATTTTAGATTCGGCAGGACTGATTACGATCGGGGTTTGCAGCTTACCTACAGTTGGATTCTTATTTTAAACTGCTATTAATTTTCGGCAGCGTCCCTAGGTATTCTGTCGCCAAACCGGGTTTAAGACGGTAAGCGCATCCTGAATCTGCTTTGATACTTTCTATTTTAAAGCTGAACACCGCTCCCGCCACATCACCTTTAAGGCCGATCTCACAGGGTGAGGATTGAGGGTGATATCCTTTCCGTTTACATCGGAATTATTCATCTCTCTCTTCTCTTTCTCTGCGAGCTCTGCGTTCTCTGTGGTTAAATCATTCCGATGCAATCGGCATTAATATTAGTCGTTAAGTCCGACAGGGGTTGAAACAAGATCCTCATAGCTCAAGTCGTCTCAAGACGACTGTAGATTAGTATTTGATATCAAGTCCGGCGTAAATAGCCCCTCATATCAAATTTGTTAGCAGCCGATTTGATATCATGCCAGCGCAGCCGGATTTGATATAACTCGATCGATACTTGCGCGCTCAGACGCCCACAAACCCGGTTTTTTACAGTAGATTCCCCAGGTAAATGTAGATCGCGATCGACCGGGTTTCGAGCAACAGAATCAGTAATGATGCGATAACTGTAAAGAAACCCGGTTAGGAGTGTGTACTTCATAAACCTGGAATACGCTGTATCAATTGAGTCTAAACAGTGGGAATAGTAAAGTGAAATTCACTTCCTCGGTCTTTTCCTGCGGAATCTACCCAAATTTTACCGCCCCAGCCGGCAACAATCTGTTTGCAAATTGCCAATCCCAAACCGGTACCGCCGGTGCTGCGGCGCAAAGCTCCTTCTTCTTGATAAAATCGATCGAACACTACTTTTAAACTGTTCGCCTCTATTCCCCTCCCCGTATCGGCTACCAGCACTTCCACCATCCGAGAACCGTTGCTTTTGGCTCTTATGGTCACGCTTCCTTGAGGTGTGGTGAATTTGCAAGCGTTGTCTAGCAGTTTGGAGAGCACCTCCACCAACCACTCTCCGTCAGCTTGCACTAAAGGCAATTCTGCGGACACTTCGGCGATAATTTCCGGTAACTGTCGATCGACCGTGCGCGAGCGCACGCTGCTGAGGGCTAAATCCACGCATTCTTGCAGCGTCAGCGATTCTACATTCCATTGGACTCGCCCGCTTTCTAAGTGAGAAAGAGTTAAGAAATCCTGCACGAGTTTCCGCATTCGATCGGCATCGCCGAGGGCAGTTTCTAACATGATTTGCCGCAATTCTGCAGGCATATCTGGTTCCGAGTTCAAACTTTCCAAACACACTTGAATCGTAGAAAGTGGAGTGCGAAGTTCGTGTCCGGTGATGGCAATTAGATTGCTGCGAGTGCGGTCTAATGCTTCTAATTGTTGGTTTAGTTCTTCTAAATGAGCGTAGGTTTCTGCTTGAATTAATGCTGCTCCGAGTTGGGTGGCGATCGCCTCTACTAAAGCAATTTCGTCTTCTTCCCAAGCCAAAGTCGATCGGCACTGGTGCATTTCCACCATTCCCAAAACCCGCCCATGATAAAGCACTGGCACCATTAACCAAGAGACAATTTGCCAATTTTTTACAATTTTTTCCAGGAATTTTGTATTGACAATTAGGGGGTGTTGTGATGTGTCTTGGATGTAAACTCGCTCTTGCCGCGCCACCGCCTCAATCCATATTTGATTTTCCTGCAACAGCCAAGTCTGATCCAGCATGGAACTAGCGCCGGGAGCCAAAAACTCGCGATCGATTTTGACCGCCACATCTGCGGTCTTGCACCGATAAATCAAACATCGGCTTGCTGACAGGACAGTTCCCAGTTCTTGAACTGCAACTTCGACGATTTCTTGTGGGTTGAGAGACTGCCGCATTGCCGTTGTAATTAAGTTTACCAGGCGTTCTTTGCGTTCCTGGGCGGCGATGGCGGCGTATGCTTTGAGCAGTTTGTGCTGGCCTGCTTGCAAGTAGGTGACTAAGCGTTCGGTAAAAGCATCGCTCAATTTTGGATGGGGAATTTTTGAGCTTTTTGCCGTACTTTTGTCGGGTTTGGCGGCTTTGGCAGTGGCGGATTTCCTCGTTTTTTTCGGTGTTTTGAGCTTGTAAGTAGTTCGCGCTCGATCGATCTTTTCCGCCAATTCCGGGCGATAATTGACAATTCTATCGAGCAACAATGCGGCCGCTTTGGAGCTGACCTCGCGATCGAACGTCCAAATTCCTTCAAATCTGCGAGCTTGATCCATCACCAGTGGCCCGCGATCGTCCTGGTTGTCGATCGGCACAATTTTTTCTTGACAAATCAGGCAAGTTGAGTAGTGTTCCCCCAGTACCACTAAGTGCCACTCTTTACTTAATCCGTCCTCCGGTGCAAACGCCACAGTTTCGTGACACTCCGAAGAATTTTTAAACTCAGTTTCCGGTGCTGCCAGCACATATACCTGAGAGGATCGTGAGGCAATTCGCCGGTAACGGTGAGCTTCCTGGCGGTAGAAGCGCTCTCGCTGAAAGCTTGCAATGACTAGGGGTTCGTCGTCGGAACCCGCCAAAACTAAGTCTTCCATAGCGTGAGACAGGGCTGTCATGGAAGATTTGAAATAAATTTGTGCCCGCAGTTGGGGCAAAGCTTGCAGAAGTTCTGCCAGTAGCGAAATAGGGACGATCATCTAGCTTTAAACGTGCATTTTTGCCGATGACAAAACAGGAGCGATAGGAGCTTTAGAGCGCTCCTTCTTCAGTATCTGATAGATTTACAGCACTTGTTGACACTCTCCGCCCTATAAGCGCGAAGATTCTTAACTCGTAGGGAGTCCAACGACTTTGCCCTCCGGGAAGCATCTTGACGGTATGTCCTACCGCTGCAAGTCCTCGTCGTAGAACTACTTGGGCGGAGGCAACATCTCTATCAGTTGTATACCCGCAGCTATTACATTTGTGGATACGTTCTGACAAATCTTTTTTACCTGTCTCCACTCCACAGTTAGGGCAAATTTGACTTGTTTTTCTAGAGTCAACTTCCCTGAAAAAGACTCCACGCTTAAAACAACACTGTTTCAGAATATTGAAGAATTGTCCCCAAGCCGCATCTAGGCAGTGCTTGGCTAACATTCCCGCAGCTAGAGCTTTGCAATTTAAGTCTTCAACAAATATCATTCCTGCCTCATTGCAAAGCAAGTGAGCAGTACGCCAATGAAAGTTCTTGCGGGTGTTGCTTATATGTTCATGGAGTTTTGCCACTTTCGTTTGAGCTTTACGCCAATTATTTGACCCAAGTTTCTTTCTGTTGACTCTTTGTTGCAGCAATTTAAGCTTGCGTTGAAGGTCTACAAAAAACCTCGGTCTTGGTAGTGTTAGCCCAGATGATGTAGCGAGAAAACTGATTAATCCTACGTCGATTCCTACTGCTTCTCCTGATGGTGTTGCTTGAGGTACAGATACACCCCATTGCAAACTAAGCATCACGTACCAACCGCTAGCTCGTTTAACAATTCGAGCTTGTTTCACCAAGGCATCACCAGGTATCTCCCTTGATTGTCGGAACTTAACCCAACCTATTTTAGGTAGGTTAATCATGCCGTTTTTCAAAGGCGATTTCCCCAGTTGTGGAAAAACAAAAGATTTACAGCGACCAGGCTTCTTGTACCGAGGAAAGCCAAAGTTTCTCTCCCACATTGAAACAAAAGCTTGTTCTAACCGTTTAAGTGTTTGTTGTAGAACTTGCGATTGAACTACCCTCAAAGCGGGGATTTTTTCTTTTGCTGCTGTTAAACTTTTGCACTGAGAAGCATAAGTAGGACGCTTAGCATCAGCAGGAATAATGTACTCGGAATGTAGGGAACAAGCATTAACCAGGCAACTACGAGACTTATACCAAGCCTTCCGTTCAGCAAGTGCGTAGTTATACACCCGCCGACACTGTTCTAGCCAGTCTTCAAACAGTGAAACTTGGCTGACGGTAGGTTTGAGCTTAAACTCGTAGGTTAGAGAAAACACTTGTAGTACCTCCTTGTCTCAGTATTGTACCATACTGTTACAAAGGGACAACACGATTGATAAGAAAAAAGCCGCCCTAGAAGGGCAGGGCTTTAAACCCATTTTCTCGGTAAGTAAAGTACAAAGAAATCGGTTTCGCTCTCCAGGAGTATCCCGGTGTTCGCCCCAATTCGCTCCGCCGTGCCCGCCAAGATTCCTAGTTTCCCTGTACTTGAGTGTCAAACTATCCTCGCTCTATTGGATATCAGTGCCATAATTATCGCTTTTTGGCGATCGATCTGGTTAATCGGTAATTAAACTTTAAAAAAGCGCAAATAATTAGCCATTCGTTAAAAACTAACGACCAATTATTTTGACGACTGATCCCAAGAAACCCGGTTTTTACCCACCATCTATGAATAAACCGGGCTTCGGACACCTAGCGTGTAAGTCCTATATTTTTTTGAGGCATCGCGCGGGAGCATCTCACCTTTGCGGCCAAGCTAGAAATTGGAGTTTTGAGGCAGGAGGCAGGAGGCAGGAGGCAGAAGGAAAGAGGAAGAAGGAAGGAGCCACAAGAAGGAAGGAGCCAGAAGAAGTATTTTTACAAATATGAGATGCTCCCCATCGCGCCTGAGTATAAATGCTGCGGCTGTGGTTGTATCAGGCTAGTTCGCCCCCTTCGTCGCTGCCGCCCGGAGATGATTTGTAGAGAGCATCTAATTGTTCGCGGGCGTCTTGGACAGTCAGCGAACGCATCACTAACAGCGGCTCATTGACAACATTTCCGTGTTCGTCTAAAAGTTCTGGATGTGGTACAGATTGAGAGCGAGGATAGGATGCGTAGGGATTATTTGCCCTGAACTGTTGAGGGCGCTGGGATTCCATACCAACGGTGACTAGACTGCGGATTAAGTTACCGACTGCCAGAAAGGCAAGAACGGTAAAAGCTAAAATATAAAGCAGGTGCAACATTATCTTCTCCTCCGGGCTAAACAGCCACACAGCAATTTACAAAAGTGTTTCAGCAAGTATTGACACTCCCGGCCGTAAACGCGGGGATTCTTGGTTCACTGACATACCTTTAAACTATTCATCCCTTCGGCAATATTTAAACCAAAAACCCGTCCAATTGAACGAAGCTTCGAGCCTAATTTGAATAGTCCCAGAGGGCTTGTCTCCCCAAGCGTTAAGGGCTCATTCCCTTTGTTCCCGTATGCCCTACGGTACATCTAACTACTAAGATTTTGAGTTTTCTGGTATGGGTGCGCGATGGCTACCCTAGCTATGTTTTTGTGGTTTTCGCCACCCACGAGACATTATTGTTTCCTAGCCAGTCATTTTGGGGTTGGTTATCCATTCGATGCTCGCGGTTATTCTACCTGTATCTCTTTGTAGTATAGGGTACTATTTGGGAAACTTTTAGAACTTTTTGGAAATAAAGCCTTCCTAAAAGGACGGGGTTTTAAACCCAATTTTCTGATAACTTATTAACTGGAAATCTGTTTGAGGTTGTCAAGTCAGCCGCCACATTTCCCAAGATTGCGGATTTGACTGCAAGTTGAACTTGAACTCGCTTCCTTATTTTCCAGGGGGAGCTGACTGCAATGAGCGAAAGCGCGCCGATACTTGCCAGCATTCGGCGAGCAGTCTGTGCCACGGCATCAGTGCTGCTGTTTCAATCCCAACTTGACCTCCGGTTGCTTGAAATAGAGCTTTAGCCGCGCCTACTTCTTGCTGAGCCTGTTTGACTCGCGCCAGCAAGTCCGATTGATCTTCGTCGCCCAGAAAGGGAATTTCCTCACTTTCTAAGAGTTTTGCCGATCGGTCGAACCAGTAAGTGAAATCCTCTAAGAGCGGTTCCAGTAACGCTTTGAGCAATTCTGGCTCTGGCAAGTTGGAATTAAGCATGGATCAAAATTGGGTTATTTATCTATTATAGTCTTAGACGGTCTTTACAAATTGTAACATAATTTTAACAAAAATTCAAGGGTTTCACAACAATTAGTAGGTGGGTGTGAATAAATTTAATGGTGTCAGCAGCGATTTTTGAGTCGAAATCCCCAAATTGTGCAATATCGGCTCAGACTCGCTAGCAATAGCTCATAGCAGAAGGAAGTTCGGCAAGGGATTCGCTTTCTTCGGATGTAACGGATGTAACTGAGATGTTGCACCATTCTCAATAAGCTTTTTAGGAACAGGCAAGATGCCTGTTCCACAAGAAAATTCACTCTTTGTGGAACAGGCCGGAAAGCCTGTTCTTGACAATGGTGCAAGATGTGAGATGTAACGGATGAAAGGAAGAAGAAAGAAAAAAACTATGCCCAATGCCCAATGCCCAATGCCCCATGCCCAGAATGACCTAATTTCCCAGGGTGTCCCCCAACCTGAAGTCGTCGCTTGCTGTCCCAATCTGAGTAATATAGAAGCAACTGCCACTAAATTAATTGCTAATTCAGCCGATGTCTAGCTCAGAATCCATGTCCCCTCCAGAAGAGTCCGTTAAGATTGAGTTGCCCCGCACGAGTGAGTCGGAGGCACTAAAAAAAATTCGCCACACCACCTCCCACGTTATGGCGATGGCGGTGCAGAAGTTATTTCCCAAGGCGCAAGTGACCATTGGCCCTTGGATTGAAAACGGTTTCTATTATGACTTTGACACTCCCGAACCTTTTACGGAACAGGATTTAAAAGCCATTAAAAAAGAGATGATCAAAATCATCAACCGTAAATTGCCTGTAATTCGGGAAGAAGTCAGCCGCGAGGAAGCCGAACGCAGAATTAAGGAGATTAACGAACCTTACAAATTAGAAATTTTAGAAGGTTTGATCGAACCAATTACTCTTTACCATGTGGGCGAGGAATGGTGGGATTTGTGCGCCGGGCCTCACTTAGAAAATACCAGTGAGTTGAATCCAAAGGCGATCGAGCTAGAAAGCCTAGCAGGCGCGTACTGGCGCGGCGATGAAACCAAAGCTCAGTTACAGCGCATTTACGGCACTGCTTGGGAAACTCCCGAACAATTAGCAGCATACAAACACCGCAAAGAAGAAGCATTAAGGCGCGATCACCGCAAATTAGGCAAAGAATTAGGCTTGTTTATCTTTGCCGATCCAGTTGGGCCGGGTTTGCCTTTGTGGACGCCGAAAGGCACTGTTTTGAGAAGTATTTTAGAAGATTACTTGAAACAAGAACAAATCAAGCGCGGCTATTTGCAAGTAGTGACTCCGCACATTGCCAGAGTCGATTTGTTCAAAATTTCTGGACACTGGCAGAAATACAAAGAAGATATGTTTCCGCTGATGGCGGAGGATGAGGAAGCGGCAGCAAACGAACAGGGTTTTGTGATGAAACCCATGAATTGCCCTTTTCACATTCAAATTTACAAAAGCGAATTGCGTTCCTATCGCGAATTGCCGATGCGGTTGGCGGAATTCGGCACAGTTTACCGCTACGAACAATCGGGAGAATTGGGCGGTTTAACGCGGGTGCGCGGCTTTACGGTGGATGACTCCCACTTATTTGTTACGCCGGAACAGTTGGATGCTGAATTCTTGAATGTGGTGGATTTGATTCTGTCAGTCTTCAAGAGTCTCCAACTGAAAAACTTTAAGGCGCGTTTGAGTTTCCGCGATCCAAACAATTTAGAGAAATACATCGGTTCCGATGA
Source organism: Microcoleus sp. T3_B1 (assembly GCF_036700445.1). Classification (NCBI taxonomy): domain Bacteria; kingdom Bacillati; phylum Cyanobacteriota; class Cyanophyceae; order Oscillatoriales; family Microcoleaceae; genus Microcoleus; species Microcoleus sp. T3_B1. The sequence continues at coordinate 103,200 of NZ_JAUBOX010000001.1, read as the reverse complement.
AGCTTGGGAAAAGGCTCAAGGTGCAATCCGCCGCGCGGTGGAAACTTTGGGAATGAATTATTTTGAGGGAATTGGGGAGGCGGCTTTTTACGGGCCGAAACTCGATTTTATTTTCCAAGATGTCTTGGATAGAGAATGGCAATTAGGAACTGTTCAGGTAGATTATAATTTGCCAGAACGTTTTGATTTGGAATATGTCGCTGAAGACGGCACTCGCAAGCGTCCGGTGATGATTCACCGCGCTCCTTTCGGTTCTTTGGAACGTTTGATCGGGATTTTGATCGAGCAGTATGCGGGCGATTTTCCGCTGTGGTTGGCGCCGATTCAGGTGCGGTTGTTGCCTGTCAGCGCAGAGTTTTTGCCGTTTGCGAAGGAAGTGGCGGCGAAGATGAAGGCGCTAAATATTCGCGCTGAAGCTGATGAGGATAGCGAGCGTTTGGGCAAGTTGATTCGCAATGCTGAGAAGGATAAAATTCCGGTGATGGGTGTTGTGGGTGCGAAGGAAGTTGAGGCGAATAGTTTGAATATTCGGACTCGTGCTTCTGGGGAGTTGGGGGCGATTTCGGTTGATGAAGTGATTGGGAGGTTGCAGGCGGCTATTAGTAGTTATGGCAATTTTTAGGTCATTTTAATCGCAGATGCACGCGGATTAACGCAGATGATATGTTGATATTGTCTGCGTTTTTTTAATTGAGCTGCTAAAATAGTAGTGGTAAAGGGGAAGTACGCTCATGCCTAATCCATTTCCGGGGATGAATCCTTATTTAGAACATCCTGATTTTTGGCCAGAAGTCCATCATTTACTGATTAGTGTGATTAAGGAGTCGTTAACTCCGCAATTGCGCCCGAAATACCGCGTCGCTATTGAAAAGCGAATTTACGAAATCAAAGGTCAAAATTCTCTATTAGTAGCGATTCCTGATGTCTCTATCCAACAGAAACGCCTTCCCGCAAGTGCGATCGCATCTAATGCTGTCGCCGTCGCTTCCCGAACTGTGCAGCCTTTAAAAGTGAGAATCCCAGTGTCGGAAGAATTTAGGGAAGGATATTTAGAAGTAATCGATATGACAACCAAGGAAGTTGTCACGGTTCTTGAAGTGCTTTCGCCTGCAAATAAACGCCGGGGGGAAGGTCGAGAAAAGTATGACAATAAGCGAAATAAAATATTTGATAGCAGTACCCATTTAGTCGAAATAGACTTGTTGCGGGGTGGGGAACCTTTGCCAGTTTTCGGACATTCCCATAAAAGCGACTGCCGCGTTTTAGTCAGCCGCAGCAATCAACGCCCGATCGCAGATTTATACTTATTTAACCTTCCCGATACAATTCCTGCATTTCCCTTGCCTTTGCGTCCCGAAGATGTAGAGCCGGTTCTGGATTTACAGGCGCTGATTAATCAAGTATACGATCGCGCCGGTTATGATTTTGAAATTGATTACACAGCCGATGCAGTGCACCCGCTGTCAGAAACGGATGCTGTTTGGGCCGATTCTCTGTTGCGGGACAGAGGGTTAAGGGGATAATAGAAGTAGGTAAATTAACAGGAGTTAAATCAATGACTAATCCATTTCCAGGGATGAATCCTTATTTAGAAAGTCCTGAATTATGGCCTCAAGTACATCACTTGCTAATTAGTAGCATTTTTGAATCATTAGTGCCGCAGTTGCTGCCCAAATATATCGTCGATATTGAAAAAAGAGTTTATGAGCTTAGCGGGGACAATTCCCTATTAGTGGGGATTCCTGATGTCACTGTGCAGCGTTCTCCTAGTCCAACCAACCCTACTTCTTCTAATGTTGCAGTTGCCGCACCGCCTGTGACAGCTTTGAAAGTAAGACTGCCAGTACCTGTGGAATTTAGGGAAGCATATTTAGAGGTACGAGATACAGCAACTAGGGAAGTTGTGACAGTGATTGAAGTGCTGTCACCCGCCAATAAGCGCCCTGGCAAAGGGCGAGAAATGTATGAAGCAAAGCGAGAAAAGGTGTTTGGTAGTCGCACTCATATGGTTGAAATTGACTTGCTGCGAAGTTACCAACCTCTACCAGTTTTTGGTAACGATATTGAGGCAAGTTATCGAATTTTAGTGAGTCGCGGAAATCAAAGGCCTTTGGCGGATTTGTACCTTTTCAATTTACCAGATATGATTCCTCCGTTTCCCCTGCCTTTGCGCGCGGGTGATGCGGAACCAATTGTAGATTTACAAGCGTTATTAAATGGGGTTTACGATCGCGCCGCCTATGACATTACCCTCGATTATACGGCTGAGTTAGTCCCTGCGCTGTCCGAAACTGATGCTGTTTGGGCCGATTCTCTGTTGGAGGAGAGAGGATTGAAAGGGCGATCGCAAATAACAACCGATAGTTAAGCGCTTAACCGCTTTTTCAAAGCATCCAAAAAATGAACAGACCAATATTCAAGAAAGCGCCTTTTCAGGGGTTTGATGAATTTATCCCAAGGATTGAGGTCAACAATATAGTAACCGATTTGGACGCCAATCGGCTCTAAATGTTTGCCTTCTATTTCCTGGCTCAATAAAGGCAATTTTCTATTACTTAGCTGTTGTATGAGCCAAAGTACATCGCTGTTTTTTTGTTGTTCTGGACTTTTTTTGATATCATTGGTAGAACCAGCAATATCATCTCGATCGAAAGAAATTATTGCTGTTAAATTAAACAGAGAACTATTAGCAATAAAGCATTGAGTTTGTTCTCTGGTTGGTAGCACTCCTAAGCGGAATTTGTCTAACAGTTTTGCTAGCGATCGCACTGGAATAGCGCTCTCTGTATTGCTGATATCAGGAGCAATTAATAAGGACGGCTGGCCTTTAATTGAAGGTCTGTCGATGCCCAGATTTTCGATTAACCTTTGAATCCGTTCGTAGTCAGGGCGATCGCAGAATTTCTCCACAATGTTTGGATACCGATCGTCGCTTAAAAATTCTAAAAGAGCAATGTACTTGCATCCCAGACTGTGACCCACCCAAAAATAACTTGATGGTTCTTGATAAATTTCGCTTTCATAGCCTAATCTTTGAGCAATCTCGGTCAGTTCTGTTCTCAGAATCTCCTGTTCTTTTAATAACCCAATAGCGATCGGCCAGTGACGAAAAGTAAATCTAAACGGCAAAGCAACTACGGTATAACCTTCTTCAAACAACTGTTGTAAAAAATATCGATAAAACAAAGTTGGCAAACTACCAAAAAAAGTTCCACCAATAAATTGAACAACACCTTTGGGCTGCGGATGAACAGCCACCCAACTAAAAGAAACAGGCTGAAATTTAAATGAGTTCGACATTTGAATAAAGCTCACTGAGTGTATAAGTGGGGGTAATTAAACGTATAGCCTTTCTCAGAAAGATGAGGTACTCATGGGCATAGGGCATAGGGCATAGGGCATAGGCCTCCGTGGGCATAGGCCTCCGTGGGCATACCTCACTTTTTTGAGAACCGCTGTAATTAAACGTAAGGTGGGCATTGCCCACCCTACAGTTAAGCTGAAGTGCATTTAAATTGTAGAGTCAAATTTAAGAAAAGTCTTGTGGGGTGGGCGTCTCGCCCGCCCAAAAAATACAATTTAGATGCCCAACAGCTTACTTACCATTTAACAGTTCTAGCCGCGAGACATTCTGACAGGAATATCGAATTTATCCATCACTGTATTTAGCTCTTTCAAATTGACATCATTGGCATCGAGTTGGGCCAGCAGTTGCACGAGCATTTGAGCTTTTTCTGAATTGTCTGCTTCCAAAGTAGCCAAGTCCAAATTACCGTTGCGTAACTCTTCCAAAATTGGGCCAACAATTGGTAAATCGATGATAATTGGTTTACCTGGTTCAGGCGTAATCTCGTTCAAGCCTTTTCCACTGGCGATCGCTAATGTGTAATTAATTTGATCGAAGTCGGGTAAAGTTGGATTTTCGGATGGGAAATCGTTTGGCAAGAAAGTACCGCGAATTTCGGGATTCAATAACACCTTGACTGGTTTCTTGCTTTGGGGTTGAGGCTTTGGAAAGATGGAGCGCGCTGGCACAAATAGCGAGACATAGCCGCGCACTTCCAACAAACCTGGAGTCAGAGTTTTTGGCAGAATGGGCAACAATTGAACAGATGCAGTTTTGTGAGCGGGTATTGTAAAAAATGCGCGATATACCTTCGGTTTTCCTGGCTGCTGAGTCAGAGGTACCTCTATGTTAGTGCCTTCAACGTCAACAACTAAGAAAGCGTTGTTGAGCAAGATTTTATTAGGATTTGCCGGCACGGGTAAGCTGATGGTAAACTCAATCCGATATCGCAAGTCGATCGCTTCGAGATTGGAGATGGTGAGAAAGTATCCCTGAACGATTCGACGAGCCACTGGGATGAGTTGTGGAGGGATGCCCATCACAGGTGCGATCGGTGCAGCGAGGATTTCAAAGGTGGAAACTTCCATGTTTGTGTCCGAGTAATTTAACTTTTAGCTTGGGTTATTTAGCCGGAAAATTTTGTTTCTGTTTTTCCGTGGCTATATCTATGAATAACTGCCCGTCGCGGTTGGTTAACAGTCGCTTTTTCTGGTGACACTCATTTGAGTTAACTCAAATGAGTGTCGCTTGATTGTGCGACTTGACAATTTAAAAATTTTTGTTAAAGCGCACAGGAACACGGATCGGGAATTAAATTTATCCTTGTGTCTCTGAAGATGAAAAGAAAATATCGAATTGATTATCAGGGCGATCGCACATTAATCTGTTGGTATAATCCCCCTTTAATGGGCCCGGGGCGATCGAAAAGCTAAAAAATCCTACACAAAACGTTACATATTTGTTAACATCGGGACGAGCCTGTCCTCAACAGTCCCTCTCTTAACCTTCTAAACTAACCGTTATGAGTCAACCTCCCTCAGCAATTCCCGCCTCAGAAGAGTCCGCCGAAACCCCGACAGCACCGACAAACACTGCACCTCCACCGAGTTATGTCAAGCTGGCGATGCGGAACATGGTTCGCAAGCGGGCGACTTCTCTGTTTCATTTTGCCTTGACAGCGATCGGACTTTTAGGCGTACTCGTCGGTTTGGCTTTTCTCGATCGATATTTCAATTCTTAATCGGGGATTCTAACAATCAGCCTCTAATTTCTGCTGATGTTTTTCATATTTCTTAATCGGGAGTTAAGCTGATTGTTCTGCCTGCCTGTTGCAATCTCTAACAGATTACTGTATGTTGCCAGCAACAGCAAAATCCCCTGCCGTTCGATCGCGCAATTGGAATTTGTAAAAAAATTTAATATATCCCTTGACAGGAGAGCAAAAAAATGTTAATCGAGGTGAACGTCGAAGACTGTTACGGGCTCGCCCAGCAGTCAGCCGACGCTTCCAACCTCCCTGAGAGTGCAGCCAGCGGGGAGATTTTGGCCGAAACCTGGGAAAATTGGTTTAGCGTTTGGCTGGAAAACCAGGCGGCGGATGTGCCAGTGGCCCCGGGCTACGAAGTCAGTCTGCGTTTAACCGCCGATAGGGAGATGCAAGCCCTCAACCTCCAGTACCGCCAGCAAGATCGACCGACCGATGTACTAGCTTTCGCAGCTTTAGAGGTAGACTGTCCTCAGCTAGAGGAAATGCAGTCATCTGAACCCCTATACTTGGGTGATATCGTCATCTCGATCGATACAGCTAACCGACAAGCCCAGCAGCAAGGACATCCCCTGAAAACCGAACTAGCTTGGCTGGCAGCCCACGGTTTTCTGCATCTTTTGGGCTGGGATCACCCGGATGAAGAAAGTCTGACTCAAATGCTCGATCGACAGGAAACATTGCTGCGGGCGATCGGTCTTACGATCCAAACAGCATAACTGAAGTGGATGGTGATTTAACAAATCATGTCAAGCCCAACATAACTTTCTGAAATTAAACCAAAACTTTAGTAAAAACTTAGAAAAGTTACCTAGACTTGATGTAGTTAATTTGAAAAGTTTAGCCTTCATTCATCTCTGTAAATTAAAGTTGGTTCTTTATGACACTAGATAGACCCTCACTTTCATCACAAATCGCACAGTTTCTGCCCATGCCTCAAGACTCTTCTAGCCAGACAGTCCACGAGTCTAAAAAAGCCTTGAAATACAACCGAGATCTGTCCTGGAAAATCGCATCTAGCTTAGCTACGAGTTTTAGATACGCTTGGGGTGGTCTGAGTTATGCTTTTGAAACTCAGCGCAATTTTCGGATTCACACTGTTATTGGCACTTTGGCGATCGGACTCGGCCTATTTTTGCAACTGAAACCTGTAGAAATATCTGTGATCGGCGTCACCATTGGCATAGTTTTAGCAATGGAACTGTTGAATACGGCGATCGAATCGGTGGTAGACTTGACAGTCGGGCAATCTTACCACGAACTAGCCAAAATTGCCAAAGACTGCGGTGCGGGAGCGGTTCTGGTATCGGCAATGGCTGCTACGATCGTCGGTAGTGCACTTCTGCTTCCTCCCTTGTGGGCAGTCGTTCAAATTGCGATCGCCCGTCAGTAAATTATTGGCCTCAGCAAATTTTAGGTTTTAGATGACCAATGGGAGGTTTTTAGTTTTATTCGTCTATATTGCAACTATTTTTATCTTGGGCATCTATCTAAAATCTTAAAACCCTTGCTTTCAGGCAGCGAGTCAATCTAAAATCTAAAATCTCAAACCTAAAATCCAACTTAACCCGTGATTATAGTAATCGATAACTACGACAGTTTTACATACAATTTGGTACAGTATCTAGGAGAACTCGGTGCCCAGTTGCCGGTAGCAAGCGAAGTGCAAGTCTACCGCAACGACCAAATTTCCTTAGCAGAAATTCGCCAATTACAGCCTGCGGCAGTGGTGATTTCTCCAGGGCCGGGGCGGCCGGAAGATGCGGGAATTTCTCTGGAATTAATCAAAGAATTGGGGCCGACTCTACCAATTTTAGGCGTGTGCCTCGGACATCAAAGTATCGGTCAAGTATTCGGCGGCAAAATTGTTTCTGCACCCGTGTTGATGCACGGCAAAACTTCTCAGGTAGAACACGCAGGAGTCGGAGTTTTTCAGGGCGTCGAATCGCCGATGATTGCAACTCGCTATCACAGTTTGGTAATTGAAAAGCAGAGTTGTCCAGAAGTTTTGGAAATTACGGCTTGGGTTGAAGACGGAACTATTATGGGGGTGCGGCACCGGGAATATCCGCATATTGAAGGTGTGCAGTTTCACCCGGAAAGTATTTTGACGACTTCGGGGAAGCAATTATTGCGAAATTTCTTAGAAAGACTTTAGTTGAATTTCTCTGAATTTGTAGGGTTCGCTCTTATAGCACCTTACGGTGAGAGTAGGGTACACATTTTCGCACCTGAACCGCCCCAAAAAGGATACAAGCCCCCCACTCCTGTCGTGGTGAACCCCAAATTTTACACTCCTGTTCGAGATTCCAGATTCAATGCTGCCAGTAAATCTAAAATCTAAAATCTAAAATCTAAAATCGACTGACGGTGTTTTGTGGTATAACAACAAACGACCAACACCCGACAACTGCAACCACAAGGTCAGGAACTCAGGGAATCAACGCCACTGAGCTTGTAAGAAATTGCAAGCTGTTCTGACCAGACCCCTCTTTACAGAGGAGACGTTATTTAGGTCATGACACCGGAGAATGCGACGCTAGTTTTCCGCTCTGTCATCTGCAATTAAACAGTTTTAAAGTCACTGAAACAGTGTTGCAGGTCTAACAAGCCTTTATAACCAGGTCGAAGCGAACATTACCCCGAAAGGGAGGCTCCATAAGAGCAAACATTATGCGTACAGAGTTGCAAGGTTTGAGGCAGTAACTGTCCTGCCGAAAGTGCATTACAAAAGTACACCAAGTCCAGCAACTCCAAGGCGGTAATGGATACAGAAAGATTCAAGGCGATTGAAATCGCCGTGTCCTTTCCCTCTCAGGTCTTTCATACCCTGAGTTTCCCACTTACCGAGTGTTTTTGATGAAACGGCGACAATTAATACGTTACGCACAGACGGGTTTGCTAGCAGCTTTGTCCACTGGTTTGCCATCTGGATGGGAAAGCTATCAAGCTCAAACTACTAATTCCTTGTCGATTCAGTGGTTGGGCCACACTTGCTTCTTGTTCACCGGTGGCGGTGCGAGGGTGCTGGTGAATCCTTTTCGCCCCCTGGGCTGTACGGCAGGCTATCGCTCTCCTAAAGTGCCAACAGATTTGATTCTGATTAGCAGTCGGTTGCTCGATGAAGGGGCGATCGACGGATTTGCGGGCAATCCCGGCCTTTTGTACGAACCGGGGGCTTACAGGTCTAACGGGCTGCGGATTCAAGGGATTCGGACCCAAAAAGACCGTGAGGGAGGACGGCGATTTGGGGTCAATGTGGCTTGGCTGTGGCAGCAAGCGGGCGTTAAGATTTTACACTTGGGCGGAGTTGCTGGCCCGATCGGCATTGAAGAACAAATCTTGATCGGGCGGCCCGATGTAGTGCTGATTCCCGTGGGCGGCGGGCCGAAAGCTTACACTCCGGCGGAAGCGAAGCAAACTTTGCAACTTCTCAAACCAAAGATGGTGATTCCGACACATTTCAAAACCCAAGCCGCCGATGCTGCTGCGTGCGATTTGGTGCCGCTAGATGAATTCTTGGCGCTGATGGATGGTACGCCGGTGCGCCGATTGAATAATGACACGATTTCGATCAAATCTGGTGACTTACCCCAAACTGGTTCGGTGATTGAGGTTTTGAGTTACAGATTTAGCGGTTGATGCCAGATTTTTTAGGTTGCGTTATATTAAGGAAGTTTTGTTCGATCGGGGATGCAAGAGAATTTTCTCTCTACCTTAGCCTCTAGCAACCTTGCTTTTTGTCGATATTTGGCTAACATAACAATTCATGTTCACGGTTTTATATCATCGGAAAATTTGGGTAGAAACCCCGTCCTTCTAGGACGGCTTTACAAATTTTTCACTATAATTAAAGTGGTCGTTGACCCACCCGCGACGATGGATCAGACAGCCTATACGAGCGAAGTCCAGCAAACAACTGGCGGCGCAGACAAATCGGTAGACCGGGAAAAGCACTATTGGGCAATGGTACAACATCCCTGAGTGACGCAAACAAACAGAAATCTTGAGATTTCTCGATACATAAGAACCGCTGGGCTAGCGGGGATAGTCTGTGGAGCGACCGTAAGACCATAAACTCCTTGAGGGTGGAGGCAGGTGCAATGAAGCAGAAACCCAAGTAGTGATGCTTGGGAATCACCGTGGCTTTAGCCCGGTGAGGATGTCAAAAGGAAATGCAAGCGCAGTCAGCAACCCAGCCCTAAAGGGACTGAGCTTGGTCGCGAGAAATCTCTCCCAAGCTGTGCTGACCAGACCCCTCGTAAGAGGAGCCGTTATTTGAGTCACGACACCGGGCGAATGCGTAGCTAGTTCCCCGCTCTGTCGCTCGTGATTAAACAGTTCCAAGGTCACTGGAACAGTGTTGCGAGCCCGCGCAAGCTCTTATAACAAGGTCGAAGCTAACATTACCCCGTAAGGGAGGCTCGAAAGAGCAAACATTATGGGTACAGGATCGTGAGGTTTGAAGTGGTAATTGTCGATCGTAAAAGTACATCACATTCATTACATCGAATCAAACGATCCCCCTGTAATGTTCAAGGCGGTTGAAACCGCTGATCGTTTTCCTCTCAGCGCTATGCAGCGACTGAGTTTCCCACTTACCGACAGGTTTTATGACAAATCAAAATTTACCTAGCTGGATCAAACAACTGACAGGTTTCGCAGGAGTAATCGGCGCTAGCGCGTTGATTGGTTTCCCGGCTTGGGCTCACATCACCTCCAATACCAATGTTGCTAATGCAACTCAAACTCAACAAGTTGCAGGAAATGTGAAAACCGCTGCTTCACCGGCACCAACTGGCACTTCACAGGCACCAACTGCTGCTGCTAAGGATATTGTTGCTATTGCATCGGGCGACCCTCAATTCAAGACGCTGACAAAGGCTTTGGGAGCAGCAGACTTGGTTGCAACTTTACAAAGAAAAGGCCCTTTCACTGTTTTTGCTCCGACTGACGCGGCATTTGCTGCTTTGCCAGAAGGAACTGTGGAGAATTTGCTCAAACCGGAAAACAAAGCCCAACTTACTAAGATTTTAGCTTACCACGTTGTTCCTGGTTCGGTTTTATCTACTAGCCTAAAATCCGGCGATGTTAAAAGTGTGGAAGGCAGCGCGCTGAAGGTGGGAGTTAACGCAGGCAAAGTTACTGTCAGCGGCGGTAATGTTGTGAAAGCTGATATCAAAGCTAGCAACGGCGTGATTCACGTAATTGACAAGGTTTTGATGCCCCCTGATGCCAAGTAGGACTAGCGTTTTTTGCATCAATTGATGTCAGATTCGGTTAAATGAAAGCGAAGTAAGGACACAACATTGTTGTGTCCTTATTTGTGTGGCAGGCCATTCAGAATTAATATATAGCATATTCCATGTAGATGTGGTACACACAATCTTCTAGCCCGTGTAAGGTGCGTCGCCACCCGTCAATCTGTAAGTTTTATCGACCAATATTTCGCAGATCCGCACCCTACAGATTAACACCACACAATATAGCTTTATAGTGTACTTCATGAACCACCGAAGAGGCTGTATATCAAGCTTTAGCTAACTGTGGGTACTTACAAAAATGGCTGCCAACCCTTACCCCGATGGCCAAAATTGAAGATTTCGGGATGGAGAATTTCTGCTAAAATTTCTAACGAATCAACCAATCTCGGCCCCGGTCGATTAAAGTAAGAATTGCCGTCAGTTATGTAAACTTTCCCCGTTTTTACTGCTTGCAAATTAGCCCATTCTGCGTATTTAGTTATCTGCAGTGCTTCGTTGCGAGTGCGGTTTAAATCAAAGCCACAAGGCATGAAAATAATTACATCGGGATTAGCTTCTACTAGCGATTCCCATTTTAACCAAGGGGAATGTTCGCCGACAATTCCAAATAGCGAATTGCCTCCCGCCATTGCCACTAATTCGGGAATCCAGTTACCCGCAGCCATCAAAGGTTCAATCCACTCGATGCAAGCTACTTTGGGTTTAACGGTTAATGTTTTGGTTTTTAAGATAATAGCATCGATGCGGGATTGCAAAAGGTCGATCGCGCTTTTGCCATCTACGCCCAAAGCATCAGCAACTCGCTGAATATCCGTCCAGATTTCTGATAGCAGATTCGGCTGCAAAGAAATAATTTCCGGCTTGCTATTTACCAGCGTGCTTACTGCTTGTTCAACCTCTGTTAGAGAACAAGCGCAGACTTCACATTGAGCTTGAGTAATAATGTGAGTCGGCTGCAATTTTTCCACAGTATCTATTTCTACTTTATACACGCTGAGGGCATTTTGCAACAATTCTGTCACGCGGTTGTGAATTTCGCTGCTAGTTCCTTCGGGATTGAATTTAGGCTGAGTGCAAACAGGTAAATTTTGGATTTCTGGGGGATAGTCGCATTCGTGGGAACGGCCCACAATTGCATCGGTTAATCCTAAAAGTGCTACAATTTCGGTGGCACTGGGAATTAGAGAGATTATTCTTGGTTGGTTCATTGGTTTTCTGTTTTTCACTGATTCGGAAGCACAGGCTTTACAGATTTAGAAGCACAGGCTTTACAGATTTAAAAGCACAGGCTTGACAGATTTAAAAGCACAGGCTTGACAGATTTAAAAGCACAGGCTTGACAGATTTAAAAGCACAGGCTTGACAGATTTAGAAGCACAGGCGGGACGCCCGTGCCACAATAAAAGAGATTGTTAAATTTTTAGTTTTTTTAAGTATTGCAAATCTTGCCATGCTTGAATGAGATTACCTTGCATCAGAGCCGCTACACCGTTTAAAACTCTAATCTCCGGTAGGTTGGAGTTGAGAGCGAGAGCAGGTTTTAAGGCTGTTTGAGCGGCTTTGGGATGCCAGCCGTACAGGTGTACGAAAGCGAGATATGCGTAAGCGTAAGGGTTTTTTGAGTCGAGTTGAGTGACTTTTTCTAAGGCAGCGATCGCACTTTGGACATTCTGCTGCAATACCCGAGAAAATGCCAAAGCATAAGCCAATTCTAGATTATTTGGTTCCTGTTTCAACCGATATTCTAACGCTTGTTCCGCTTGCACGGTATAATCTTGAATTGGATCGTACTGATTGATGCGCCCAATCTGCTCGAACACGGGTTCTAAACCGGGCAATCCTTTGGGTAAATTAACCGCCATCGCCCGCAATTGAGTCACCAAATCTAACTCAGGCTGATCTGTATTATCCTCGTTTCCCGGCTCTGCCTGGGAACGCATATCCAGAGGCTCTGCCTCGATTTTAACACTAACTGCCGGCACATTAATCGGATAAGTTTCCCCAGTTTTCCGATTTAGATAAGTAGCTTGCAGATTGTAAGTTCCCGGTGCAATATTAGCAGGAGGAAGCATCGCTGTGCGATCGACAACTCGAAACCCCACAGCAAATTTATCCGCTTCCAGCATCCCCGGATGCAAAGTTGCCTGGGCGATCGCGCGATCGTGTAAAATCCTGAAAGTCTGTCCCGGTGGAATATCGCCAGACTGCTGATTTTGCCACGTTACCAACACTAAACCAGACTGCAACTGCTGCCAAGGCCCAGACCAAGTATAAGTAACCGGTAGCGCGACTCCGGGAACTGCTTTTGCAGCGACAGTAACTCGATCTAATTGTACTTGCGATCGCGATTCATTCAACGGCTGTATTTCGACAGGCTGCACTCGCTTGCGATAAAGATTTAAATTAGTATAATCTGGCAAAATCCAAGTTTTATCTAAGTCAAATTTATCCCCTTTTTCAATCGCGGTTACGGCTGCATTTTGAGCTTGTTTAATTTTTTCGCGGATCGAACCTTGCGGGCCAGTTTTAGTTACGAACCAAGAGAGCGATCGCACATCTTGCGGCACTTCTTTTAAATTCGTTCCCACCTGCCGCCCGTAAACCTGAAAATTAGCCAAAGCACCGTAAAAATTCAAATTATGCTGGTTAATTTCCGGCGTAGAAGGCAACACGCCTAAAGTAGATTGCAAATAAGGTTCCCTATCAATAATTTCTGCAATTACCTCTCGGTGCGGCCACTCTTTCCCCAAGTAAGGATAGTTAGAATTGCCGGGACTAATAATTTGGACTAAGCTATTTCCCAGAGCACCTCCCAGCGGCAAGATATGGAACAGCATCGCCAAAATTGCCAAGCCAATTGTACCCCAGCGAATTTGTCGTCCCCACCGAGAAGGCCACAGCGTTAAACAGTAGGCTAAGAAAATAGATAAAACTGGCAAATAAGGTATCACATATCGGTCGTCTTTGTTGATATTTAGAGAATTAATTAAATAAGCTCCTCCCCAGAAAACAGCCAGCCAGCGACAGGAGTTGAGATGCAAAATTGACGAACTATTTGGCCTGCGACGCCAATAAAGTATCAATCCTACTAAGGGAATAAGTAACAGAGGCCAAGAAATGTGTTCGGGTAAGTGTTGGCCGTAGTAAATCCAAGCGTCGATCGTATTGAGGGCCGGATCTCCTTCGGCGATCGCAGAATCCAGCGTAGCCCGTTTTCCCCCGGTCAAAATTAACAGCCAATTGGTTTTCGCCCAGGGCCCAAACACCGCCACCGACAGCAACAAAGCACCAGTTAATTGACCTAATCTCCCCCAAGCTTTTTGGCGCACAGCACCCACAGCCAACCACACAATCGGGGTAAACAGAAATAATACAGTCGTGTGTTTAACTAATATTGATAAGCCGAGAGAAATTCCAAAGGCGATCGCCCAAAAGAAAGATGACGACGAGAGGGTATGTAGGGGCGGTGCCCCCGTGCCCGCCCCCGATGGCGAGAATTTATACTTTTTCTTGGTTCCTTCTTCCAACTTTGTTCTATCCGTTAAATCCGCTGCCGAACTTCCTGATTCCTGCTTCCACATTGTCAGACAATAGAAAGCCAAAGTAATCGCCGCTGTGAGGGGATAGTCGAGTAAAAATTGCAAGCGGAACCGATAAAGTCCGGGTAACAAAACGCAAATTGCAGCGGCCCACAAACCGACTTGCCGGTTAAATAATTGGACGCCCAGACTGTAGACTGAGGCGAGGAGAATTGCACTAAATAATAAATGAACGAGGGTTGCCCGATCGCCCCCAGTACCGAAAACCTGAAGAAACGGAACCGTTAAGATGTATGCCAAGGGCGGAATTTTCGTCGAAAGCAGCCAAAAGTTTGTCCACCACTCCCCGGAAAGCCACTGAGGATGCTGCAACGCCTGCAAGTATTTCAGGGTGCTAGTCAGGTAGTCTGCTTGATCCCACGCCGGGACAGATCGATCGAGGGCAAACCAGAGGCGATCGCTAATTGCCCCCAGCAGCCAAATTATGCCCAAGACAAGCAGACTCTTGCCCTCGCTGTCCCGATGTTGCTGTGCCATTGCGATTCTTGGATTTTAGGTTGCAGCTTTTAGCTTACAGGCGGGCGGTTCCGGGCGATCGAAAATTAATTTGAAAAAGTGCTTGCTAAATTCTGTATGTGTCTGCTAAGATAGTAAAGCGCGAAAAAACAAGCCGGGATAGCTCAGTTGGTAGAGCAGTGGACTGAAAATCCACGTGTCACGAGTTCAAGTCTCGTTCCTGGCATCGCAAAGCCCTCACAAAGTTGAGGGTTTTTTTTTATATAAACTTGAGCCAACAAAATAATCACCAATGGCATTCAAGTCTCGGCTTGCTGTGGGAGAGACAAAGCATCGGTTCATCCCTGAACCTCTCGTGCCTTGCGAAACTTTTCCTGCAATTGCTCGATGGCAGTCTCTAAGGGGATTCCCTCACCTCGCGATAGTTCCGCCTCCGCTTCCTCCACCGAAGAGCGCACCTCCTCCACCCACTCCCAATAATGCTGGCGTGTTTGAGTCAAAGTCTGGAGGGCTTTTGTAATCACCTCTTCCGGCGAGCTAAACTGGCCCAGTGCTAATTGCGCTTCGATCAATTTCACCTGCTCAGGACTCAAAGTAATATTCATAAAAATCTCCGGGAGTCTCGCTGACACAAATCCCTTTTCTAAGAATAGCGCTACTTTCTGGGGAGCGCGATCGTCTTAAGCGCCGATCGACGTGCGGTGACGTGTACTGTCTTATTTTTGAGTGAGGTACGACGCTAATTCTGGAATTTCACCGCCGCGCTGCCACTCGGCTTCCCCGCGCCGCACTTTGGTTCTGGCTGTGATTTCCTCAATCTCCCATAATTGCAATCTGGTATAGGGCCCTTTGGCTTCACCGCTGCGAAACACGTACCATTGAGGAACTTCAGGAGTTGGCTGGGTCGATCGTCTTAGGATCGCGAATTAAATAATTTACACTCTTGAAAGTGGGTTGGGCGTCCCGCCCGCCCTTTCTGGACGGGCGGGACGCCCATCCCACAAGAACCATCACGCATGGTAAGTTATTTAATTCTCATTCCTTACTGACAAGCGAATTTCAAAGGTGGCATCCGCCACGTGATTTATCCGTGGAATCAATCCAAAATCTAAAATCGAAAATCCTCAAGAAAGAGCATTTATCTCGCGCAAGTCAATCTAAAATCTAAAATCTAAAATCTAAAATCGATTGGCTTCATCCGATTCATTCCAGTTGTCGCTTTGAGCTGGTTGAGCTCTTGTTCTACCGGATTCGGAGCGGGTAAGTTGGAATTGGGCGATCGCTTTTTCTTAGCCTCCGGCTTACCTCTAGCAATTTCTACTTCGCGCGGCCACCCCCAGAAATGCCACACCGCCACCCACACTAGCGCCACAGCAGATCCTAAAATCTCTTCTTGTGTTGAGGATACACCATTGTATTTGGAGAACTTGTTAAAAAAAGCAATTCAAGAGTTAGAAACAATTCTTCAGCAGAGGAATCAGAGGAATGAATTACCGCTATAGTTTATTAATTCAATGGTCACAAGAGGATGGACTGTATTTGGTAACACTGCCAGAGTTTGCAACAATTGCAATGCAGCCCTGTACTTATGGGAAAACTTATGAAGAAGCGATCGCCAATGCTAAAGAAGCGAGCTCCAGCTACCTTGAGTATTGCCAAGAAGAAGATTTAGTGCCTCCGAGTCCGGCAATCGTGGCAGCTTAAATAAAAGTCGATCCCCCTTTTTGACTCAGAACAAAAGAGATATCGACTTTTCCATATCAAAAAGAGCGATCGCACTTTTTGACTTATTCCAAAAGGGCGATGCCTTTGGTTGAGAAAAAGGGGTAAAGGGCGATCGCACTTGTTGACAAATTCCAAAAGGGCGATCGCTCTTATTTGAGAAAGAGGAATGAAGGCCGATCGCTCTTTCTTGAGAAAGAGGAACTATAGCAATCCTAAATCATTTGCATAATTATTGTAGGGGCAATCCCCCCGTGGTTGCCCGATTGATAGGGGGTAGGCACGGGGGCACTACCCCTACAAATTTATCTGAATCATTTAGGATTGCTATAAGGCCGATCGCTAATCTGCGCTTACAAGCAAGGATCTCGCAAAATCTTCCCGTAGCCAAAAATGTTAAATAACAAAATTTGATAATTTTTGTTATTATGGGGTAATAGTTGACTCAAATAGGTGACTCAACATCATGAATATATCCTTAACTCCTGAACTAGAGCAGTTTGTTCAATCAACAGTCAAAAACGGTAGGTACTCATCTGCTTCTGAAGTGATTCTGGCTGGGTTACAATTGCTAAAAGAACGAGAAGTTTTAGTTGTTTTGAATCCGGTTTCATCAGAGGAGAAGCAGAAACCCAGCTATGATTTCTCTGATTTGGTGGGGCGATTAACTTGGCAGGGAGATGCAGTAACAATGCAGAGGAATCTACGCGATGAGTGGTAATCGCTATGTGTTGGATACGAATGCGATCGTTGCTTTGCTTCAAGGAAATATTCAACTCATTGAATTACTGAAAGATGCGGATTGGATTGGAGTTTCAGTTATTAGCCAAATTGAGTTTCTGGTATTTCCTGGGCTGACTCAAGACGATCGTCAGATCTTTGAGCAGTTTCTGCAACGAGTGGAGGTTCTTGGTTTAGTGGCGATGGATGCTGTCTTGCTCTCTGAAAATCATTGAAATTCGCCAGCAACATCGCTTGAAACTACCGGATGCGGTTATTGCAGCAATGGCAATCCAAAATTCAGCAACTTTGGTGACAGCCGATCGAGAGTTTGCAAAGGTAACAAGTTTAACGGTAATTAATTGGTAGCGATTGCCCTTGGTTGAGAAAAAGGAGTAAAGGGCGATCGCACGTTTTGACTTATTCCAAAAGGGCGAGATCCCTTTATTGAGAAAAAGGAGTAAAGGGCGATCGACCTTTTAACTGATGATCGAGGAGCGAGATCCCTTTTTTGAGAAAAATTAATAAAGGTCGATCGCCCGATCGCACTCAGGACAGCCCGTCGCACTCAAAAACCAACCGTCACTTATCTATCTGGAGGAAGGCGCTAGTTTTATGCGAAACGCGACCTAATCTTCAGAAAACTTGACAAATCGGAGATTTGGGTCTGGAAAAGTTGACTCAGGAAGGGATCTCGCTATCTATACCGCCTTGGTTTTTGTTAAAATAGGAGCTAATTCCGCATTGTGCAATAAAAAATTATGACTCAGATGCCTATGCCATCGGTAATCCAAGAACATATTGAAATTACTCCGGGTATTTGTGGCGGTAAACCACGTATAGCGGGACATCGGATTAGGGTTCAAGATGTTGTAATTTGGCACGAAAAGATGGGAATGTCTCCTGATGAAATTGTGTCGCGGTATCCCACAATTACTTTAGCAGATGTATACGCAGCCTTGACTTATTACCACGACCATCTTGAGGAAATTCGACAACAAATTCGAGATAGCGATGCTTTTGTGCGGGAATTGCAAGCAAAAACTCCTTCCAAGGTACAGCAGAAATTGACAGGGCAGAATCTGGGAAAAGATCCGATTTCATTGTGATGAACAAGTCGAACGGGCGATCGCAGAAGCTTTGAAAAGGCGCGGTATTGATGTCACGACTACACCAGAAGCACGGCTTTTAGGTGCTATGGATGAAGAACAGTTAGCTTTTGCAATTTCTCAAGGGCGAGTAATCTTTACCCAGGATGACGATTTTTTGGCAATTCATCAGCGGGGTTTAGAGCATTGCGGTATTGTTTACTGTCACCAAAACAGCCGTTCACTTGGTGAAATTGTGCGCGGTTTGATTCTGATTTGGGAGGTACTTGAACCGTCGGATATGCAGAACCATATAGAGTTTATTTGAAAAGGTCGATCGCCCTTTTTTGAGAAAAATTAATAAAGGTCGATCGCTCGATCGCACTCAGGACAGCCCGTCAGTTTTTGAGAAAAATTAATAAAGGTCGATCGCCCGATCGCACTCAGGACAGCCCGTCGCACTCAAAAACCAACCGTCACTTATCTATCTGGAAGAAGGCGCTAGTTTTATGCGAAACGCGGCCTAATCTTCAGAAAACTTGACAAATCGCAAATTTGAGTCGGGAAAAGTTGACTCAGGAAGGGCGATCGCCAAAACGTTCTCTAACAACTCAAAAATTGTTTGCTTCGCAGCTAACAAAAGGGCGCAGTTTTGCGGGTTGAGACTCAGGGAATCCAACCACGGAAGGCAGGTTTCGCTAATAGCTTCCAGGTGGCGGCAAACCAGATGGGGGGCAATTTCGGCGGCGCTTTGTTCGAGGATTTTGGGAACCGCTTGCAGAAGGTTGGCTAGGATGGCGGCATCGGGAGATTCCCAGACATAATCTGCTAATGACATGAGTTTAGCTGCGATTTCCGTAGGGGAAATTTCGCCGCCGCCCCCATTGGTTTCTAGCTGAATGATGCCTTGCTGCTGTGCTTGTTGCAGCAGGGTACAGCAACGAAGATAGGCAGATTGAACGCGATAGAGGCTATCTTGCGGGGTGGGTTTTCCTGCTGTGCTGATGTTAATCGGGGCAACTTCTGTGAGGGGAACTCGGAGGGAGTACCAGCGCAGTGCATCCATAGTCACGGCTTTGAGCAATTCTGCGGGGGCGATGTCAGGGATGCGATGGATTTGCTGGGTGGGTTTGTGGAAGGCGTAAAGTTTGATGGGTTGAACGATGATGAATTGAAATTGCTCTTTGGTGTAGCCCAAGCATTGCATGGCGGCGGTGAGTTGGATGTCGTAGCCGATGTAGGTGGTGGGACGAATGAGGATGATTTTGTCATAGCCTTGTTGGAATATTTCATGGTAGCGGGTGATGTCTTCTAGGAGTTGGGTGAATTCGCCGTCGCGGTGTTGGAGGACGCGATCGCAGTCGTCGCCAAAGTCTGCGGTTTTGATAAACCAGTCTTTGGGTTCGTCTTTGAGGGAAGTTTCTTCAACGTCGGGGGGTAAGTCGGCGGCGAGTTGACGAGAAAGGGAAGCTTTGTAAACTTGCTTGCTGGTTTGAATTGAGTTAAAAAAGAGTTCAATATCAGGTAAAGTTTCTTGATTATTTGCACCTTCTGTGCTAACCCAATTGTGGCATTTTTCTAGGATGTTTTTAACAGTCGTTGTCAGGGAGCAACGAATATAAGCTGAGGAAGGAATAGCTTCTAAAGGATATTCGGGAATGCTCAACCAAATTTTAGCCGATTTTTGGGATAATGTCATCATCATTTCACTCTTTAACTAGGGATGATATTTGATGCCTTAGTTTCTTAACTGATTACGAAATCAGTGCTAAGGATTGTTTGGCTAATTGTTCGATGACTATCGACTGACAAAGAGCTTCAATTTTGTTGTTGCCACCGATATCAAAAAATAGATGTAGCCATTGATCAGGGGAATTTGAGCCGCCTCTAGCTGGGGTAGATATCCAAGCTGAGGCGGTGAGTTCATTTTCTAAGGTGGTTTTGTCGATCCCACTAACGAGTAAATTGAGGACATCGGCGGCAGTTAGGATGTTACCTGATGGCATGCGTTAGGGAGGTTGGGTTTTTGGTGGGGATATGCTTGCGGTGCGCTTGCTTTCTTTATGTAGAGGCAATTCCGCTAGCTTAGAAGGATTAGGCAATCACATCACTATTACCTTCTTCTAGTTGCAGTACGCCAAGTGCAAACAAGATTGCAAATACTGAGGTTACAGTAGCCTTAGCAGCAGCAACAGTCCCAGCAGCAGCAGCAATAGCAGCAACAACAGTGGCAATACCAGCAAAAATCGTAGGAGCAGCAGCAATAGCAGCAACAACAGTGGCAATACCAGCAACCCCAAGGCCAACTTTGATCCAAAAGTCTGGGTTTGAAAAAGTTTCGGCGAGGGTGTCGATAACACTGTCACTCCATTCCCGAAAAGCACTGTTTGTCTCTTGAAGTTTTTTCAGAGCAACTCTAACTGCTGCCTCGGTCAAAAGAAAAACAGGTTCTAACCTGAACTTTGCTCCGACTTTTCCTGTCAACTTTAAACTTACCTCTCCAGACAAAGCAACTTTTGAATCATCGTTTTCAATGACTTTAATTTCGGGAATGCTAGTAGCAGCAGAAATCATAACTTCACCTTCTTGAATATTGAAGGAAGGCTTTAGCTTGAATTTCTCATTACCAAAACCAAATACAAAATTACCTTCTGAATCAATTTCAAATCCTTGAACACCCCCATTACTTAGTTTTTTCTCGGCTGCTATATTGATTGTTTCACCATTGACAAGCTCAAGTCCAAGATGTGGACCGATCTTCAGTAAGGCTTCATGAGTAAACTTTGTGGGCTGAATGAAGTACACTACTGATCCTGCATATATTGGAAATACAGGAGGAAGACCTACTAATGGAACTTCTTTTTTCCAAGAAAAAACAAAGTCACTCCGCATTTTTTCTTTGATTTGTTCGCGGACTTTAGAAAGTTCCTCTTTCACAAAGTTGTAAGCCTCATCAACCGTTTTGAAACCCCATTTCCAAAGAGCATCTAAAACACTCTTTCTTTCTTCTGGATCGTTAAGTAGGGCTTCAATTTGGCGTACCTTTTCCTGAGCTTCCAGACGTGCCTTTTCCTGAGCTTCCAGACGTGCCTTTTCTTTTTGCTGACGAATTTGCTCTTCAATTTCTTGTAGTTGCTCTTCAACTTTATGAATCTTGTTGAAAAACAGACCAGTTGGATCTGCCAGAAACGTTGAGGTGAAATTAGCTATATCTCTTTGCTGAGTCAGCTTTTCATAATTAATTTGTTCCTTGGAATCATTAGCATGAGATTGACCTAGCTGGCTAACTTGACCAGCAATTGTATTTGCTATGGGAGCCGCTACTTGATCGTATAAGTTAAAGTTGCCAAAGCCCAAATTGCGTAAAGAACCAAGAGATTGAAGAAATTTACCCTTAGTCTGTTGTAGATTTATATTGAAATTAGCCAACTCCCGATCCACTTGATTTTTCAGTTGTTGAGCTTTGGCTTCAATATTAGCATTGATTTCGCCACCTGTTTGGTAGTTTCTTTTTAAGTCCTCAGTAAACGACCAAACAAAATCTTTGATCTTCTTTTTAACTGACTCAAGTTGAGCTATTAACCAACTTTGAGTAGAGTTAATGGCAGTTTTTAGTAAATCAGTACCAAGTTTGATTAAAACTCCCGATCCTAAAGGTCCAGAGAGCAGTGATATGTTGCCGAGCATATCAAGCGATCTATTGATAGTGTTGGCAATATTTTTCACTGTTTCAGCATTTACTGATTCAATCGCGTTTAATACGATACTACGTCCACTATCAAGCAACGAATGAATTTTAGCTCGCTGTTCGCCATTCATCCTAGCTAAAATTGCATCGTACTCATTTTGATATTGCTGTTTCTCAGCTTCATACTGTTGTTTTAGATTTTCTAGCCGAGCAATTTCAGGATTAATCTTAGCTGGTTCAGTGCTAGAAAATTCATTGAATGCCACCTCATAAATCTGCTGAATTCGCGGGTCAGCGAACGCCACACCCGGAGACGTGTTCCCACCGCCACTACCACCGCTACCGCCACTATTGCCACTACCACTAGGCCGCCAACCCGGAGGTAAAGGTTGAGTTTGAGTGGCAGAAAGCTTGTGCTGGAACTTAACAATCAGCTCGTAGTCAGTCGTCACACCTTTAGGACTATTGACTCGCAGCATATAAGTACCGGGAATCAAATCAGCAATAATTTGCTCATCGGTAATTCCCTCCCGCATCGAATAGGCAATAGGTTCATTCCGCACATCGTACAGAACCAAATCTGCATCAGCCAAAAGCTTTCTCAATTCAGCCGTAATCCGACCACCGCGAGACAGAGTAAACCGATAATAATCATCTGGAACTAAATTTCCAACTGTTTCACCCGTTAGAGAAGTTTCAAACGGATCGACAGGCCCAAATTCAGGCATAGGCTTGGCAACATACCAATCCAATCCTCCCTTACCTTGTTGCCGCGCAATCTCCGCTTGTCGCCGCAGTTCCGCCAACCGCGCCTGTTCGCGCTCGTATTCTTCCCGTTCCCGACGGCGACGTTCTTGTTCCTCTGCTAGTCTTCGAGCTTGTTCCTCTAGCGCCCGTTGATTAGCCTCTGCCTCTTGCCGACGGCGTTCCTCATCTTGCCGTAGCCGTTCTTGTTCAGCTTGGTCGTTCCTGAGTCGGTCTTCTTGTTGCTGGCGATCCCTTGCTTCTTGTTCCTGCCTTTGCCGTAATTCTTGTTCGCGACGCTGCCGTTCGGCTTCTTGATCTTGCTCGTAATTAGGGCGGTGGACGGGAATGTCAATTGTGTCATACTCATAAATTTTGTCTGGATTCGGAATGCCATTATGGTTAGCAATCCACCAGTAATTCGTAGCAGAACCACTGCCCATTGTCGCTGCGGCAATACCGCTGAGAGTATCGCCCCACTTAAGTTTGTAAGGCTGCCAATCGTAATATTGACCATCTGGTGCCCGTTCCGCGTGCGCCCAAATCTCCGGCGCAACTTTACTTGGGTCAACCTCTTGCAAAATCGCAGGTTCAGAAGGCTCATCCCCATCGCCAAAAATCTCTGCCAGTTGCCGGAAAGCCTCAATCTGCTCAGGCGTTAAATCTGCTGCATTAAACCGCTGCCCGCCAAACAACCCAAAATCAGGAGTTGCCGCATTCAAATTCACCTCGTAACCCAAATCGGCCAGAGATGCGATAGTAACAGGGCTAATCGGCGCATTTCCAGTCTTACCGCTAAAGTTCAAATCAGCCGTCATCACCTCATCTTGGAACAGCGCCTCATTCCAATGCAAACCAGCCGAACCTTTACCCTCAGTTTCCAGAGAAATCGCATCAGTCAAACCGCCCAAATCTTTAAACGCATCAACCGCCTTTCCACCGTTATACTGAGCCAACGGCGTACCCGCATAATCCACCAAACCCTTAGCTTCCCAAAGATTCCCAAAGCCCAAAGCGTGTAAAAACTCATGCTGCACGACGCTGAACAACTTCCCAGAACGCTCCAACTCGGCAATATCCGCTGCATCAAACTGCACTAAAGATTGAGCGGGCAACATAGTTCCGTAGCGCATGAAATCAATTTTAGTTCGCGCTTGAGTACCGCCCGCACCGTCAATATTGGCAGTAGAAATCTTGATATTGATATCGTCGATAATCTTGCCGTCAACCACTGCACTCGGCAACCCTTTGCCAATCAATCCAGCGACGCTTTTTGCAGCGGCTTGCATAATAGCCTGTTGCGAATCACTCAGCGGCGTTTCATATTCCAGATCGATATTAAACGGCTCAGTCGCGGTACTCTCAAAACCAGAGAGAACGTAAGTTGCAGGATCGGCATCGCGTTGGTCGATCTTGACAATCACCTCTGCTGGTGCATTGGCTGGC
This sequence comes from Microcoleus sp. T3_B1, assembly GCF_036700445.1. Classification (NCBI taxonomy): domain Bacteria; kingdom Bacillati; phylum Cyanobacteriota; class Cyanophyceae; order Oscillatoriales; family Microcoleaceae; genus Microcoleus; species Microcoleus sp. T3_B1. Next base: position 79,362 of record NZ_JAUBOX010000001.1, on the reverse strand, counting down.
AACTGCAATTTATGGCTGCCTTTGCTCAAAGATTGAGTCCCCAATATTTGTCCAGAAGTTGTCAGGTAGCTGACGGATAAGTCGCCTGAGAGTACGGAAAACTTAGCACCATTTAAGTAGCGACTGTCAACCCGATAAATATCCGACGGATCGACGCTGCTAACCTGATCGATAATATCTTCGGTAGCAGAAGGAATCAGCTGCGTTGCATTAGCAAGATCATTGCTGCCCCGATCGACATTTGTTTGAGGAATTCCAGGGACTGTAACCGCAGGAGGAGTCGGATCGCCGGGTAATTGCTTGGCACTCGGATGTTGAGAAATGAAGACATCAGTAATGGTTCGCAGTCCGGGTTTAATCGTGTAAAGTTCCGGTATAGTTACCTTTGCCAACTGCACCGCAGCAACAACATTCAACAAACCAGACCCAGTTTTAGCGTCCCAATTAGGTTGAGCGAGGTCTGTAGAAGTACGCTTGATCGCGTCAATTGCTTGAGTGTAATTCAGCTTAGGATTTGCTGCTAACACTTGAGCGAGTCCATTTGTGACTTCAACAGCAGCAACCTCTGTGCTGGATGTACTGCCGCTGCTACCGTTAGCGAGAATATCAAGAGTATTGCCACTGCCCGAATAATCTGCCAATTTAAAGGCATTGGATAGTGCAACCGAATTGTTAAATCGTTGAGCCGCACCCACAGTAACTACGTTGTCAACTTCCTTAGATAATAGACCCAGAGCTGACATTGTGCCAGGGTTATCTCCCGCCGGAACAACAACAATCACTTTGTTCTGATATGCGTAGGCGATTGCCGCTCGTTCCGCTGCCGTTAGTTCGCTGCGGGGAATCACAGTTCCATCAGGCTGAGTTTGAGTCAGGTTGATGTTAATATTAACAACGGCATGGGGTTGCTTGGATACTTTAGCAGCATCCACAAATTTAATCAGAGATTCTACCCACTGACTCGAATTATCTTGAGTGCGAAGGACTGGCTGCGACGAGTTATTTGTGCTATTTTCTGGTTTTTCCCCTGCAACAATCAGACTCTTTTCCTCAGCAGGATTATCGACAGTCAAGCCAGTATCGTTGATAAAACCGACCAAAGGGCGATCGGCTTGAGGAAACTCGAATTGTACTGGTGCGATCGCAGGTGGTGCAACTTTCACTACCATATCCTCCAGTCGCGAAATCAACGCTCCTGTCTGAGCCGAAATAGGAGTCGCCCCAGTTTGCTCCCTCAACTTCTCAGTCATGGTTTCCAAACGAGCAATCAAAGTGCGATCGATCGCATTTTCGGCAACAACATCAACACCACCCAAATTACTCAAACGCTGTTTAATGCTATCCAATCGCGCAACCCAATCAGCATTGACATCATTATTGTTTTGTGCTACTTCCTGCTTAACCGGTTCAGTCACCGCCGCAGTCGAATTATCCTCAGTTGGTTTTGCAACTGTTGGAGAAATTGGCAATGACTCTTTTGGTGCAGCATCATTAACACCCGCAGTCTCAGTCTGAGTAACTATCTCCTTGTTCCGCAAGTCTACAGCAGTATTCGTACCTACAACTGGCATAGTTTTCGCTGCTGTCGGCGGCACAATCGCTGGAGTTTCTTTCGGCTCAATAGCCACTGTTGGCTGACTTTCCTTCACCGACTCTACAGGATTTGCGGCTACAACAACTTGAGGAGTTTCAGTTTTCTCTACCTCAGTTACTAAAGCCGGCTTTGTTTCTACTTTCGCCTGAGTTTCCGCTGGCAAAACTTCGGGTTTTGTTTCTACCTTTGTCAGAGTTTCCGCTGGCAAAACTGACGGCTTTGTTTCTACTTTCGCCTGAGTTTCCGCTGGCAAAACTGACGGCTTTGTTTCTACTTTCTCAGTTGGTATCGTTGCAGCAACTTCCGTCTCAGTAGTAGATTTAGCTGGCAAAGTTGGCATCGCTGGTGCTTCAGTAACTTTGTCTTTTACCTCAGTTGTCGCTGCGGGAATAGGCGTTTTTTCAACTGGTAATTTTTCAGTCGAATCCGCCACAGTATCTTTGCCAGCAGTTGGTGTAGTTGTCGCACCTGTTGTCGGATTTCCATCTACCTTTTCGGTAGTTTCAACTTGAGTTGAATCACCAGAATTATTCGCAATATCTTTGACTTCTTCCTCAGTCGTCACCGCTGGAGTAGTAGGCTTTGCATCTACTTTGTCGGTTGTTTCAACCTGAGTCGAATCACCCGAATTATTCGCAGTATCTTTGACTTCTTCCTCAGTCGTCACCGCTGGAGCAGTAGGCTTTGCATCTACTTTGTCGGTTGTTTCAACTTGAGTCGAATCACCCGAATTATTCGCAGTATCTTTGACTTCTTCCTCAGTCGTCACCGCTGGAGTAGTAGGATTTGCATCTACCTTATCCGTTGGTACAACCTTGGTTGCATCAGTAGTATTGGTGTCGGTATTTGCGACAGGCGCTGGAGTTTTTGGAGTCTCTTTATCTGAAGTTGATGGATTCAGAATTTCCGTTTCTAAATCATCAAGTAAATCGGATAATTCAGCATCTACATTTGGTTTTGGTTCCGGGGTAATGTAAGGTTTCGCATAAGCAATAAGTGCCTTGCCCAAATCTGTTTTCCGCCACTCTTTATCGGGGTTAATCACACTATCCACCAAAGCAGTTGTTGCCGTCGCACCCCGCACTTGGAAAATGATATCGTTGTAATCCCTATCACTCCCGGCATCTAACCGCATATCCTCCATGATAAAGGTGTTACCTTCTCCGGTTATATCCGCAATTTGACCAAAGTGAAATCCCGCCACAGGATTCGCCATAGCCATAGAAAATAAAGGACGTTGAGCGCCCCCAACAGTCGGATTATCAAACACAGACTTGACACTACCATTGGGTACCAACATCACCCCATATTTACCCCCAGCAGTAACGGCAAAACTCTTGACTCCTAAGTAGGCTCCTTCATTGGCATTACTCTCTCCTAAGAAACCGGAAAACCGCGCACCTTCTGTAGCATCATTAATCACTACATGACCTTTCACCGAGTTACTTAAAGAACGCGCAGCTACTTCTTTAATGAATGCTTCGGAACCTGGTTCAAATTTGTCTAAATCGTCTAAGCTGAAAATAGCTAACTCACCTTGGAACCTCCCACCATCAAATGTGTAGTCTACACTGATCCGACCAGTTTCATCGGTAGTAAATACCCCCGATGTAAAGGGAGAAATTAACTTTTTGTCTGTAGTCGGTTCTGGTTCTTTTTTGGTTTCAGTTGTTGCTACTGTAGTAGTTGAATTCTCTTTCTCTGTTTCTTCCCCGTTGCTAGTGTCAGTAGTTGTTTCGTCTTCTGGCTTGCTGGCATCTGGGGAAATAGTAACTACAGTCTCGCCTATTTTTTGTTCTTGAGTGGCGACAGTTTCGCCTGCAACTGCATCTGTTTTGGTGGCGGTTGTGCTATTTAGATTGTTTGTGGCAACAGTTTCGCTGGGTTTTTCGGCGGTTGAAATTGCAGAATCGGTTGGTGGTTTGTCTGGTGGAGATGTAGTCTCTTCAATTGGCCGTTTTTCGGTAGCAGATTCAGTCGTTGCTACAGGTTTTTCCGGTTCAGATGGGAGAGTTATTTCGGAGACGGTAGTGACGGGTTTGTCGGTAGTTGTTGATGTTGTTTCTGCCGCCAATTCACTCGTTGCTACAGGTTTTTCTGGTTCCGATGTGAGAGTTATTTCGGAGACGGTAGTGACGGGTTTGTTGGTAGTTGTTGATGTTGTTTCTGCCGCCAATTCACTCGTTGCTACAGGTTTTTCTGGTTCAGATGTGAGAGTTGTTTCGGAGTCGCTAGTGACTGGTTTGTCGGTAGTTGTTGATGTTTCTGTGGCAGATTCAGTCGTTGCTACAGGTTTTTCTGGTTCAGATGTGAGAGTTGTTTCGGAGTCTGTAGTGACTGGTTTGTCGGTAGTTGTTGATGTTGTTTCTGCGGTGACAGTCTTGTCATCAACAGCACTTCCTGTAATTACATCTATGTTTGCAGTGGGTTTTTCCGAAGTTGCGGCGCTGTTTGAGGGAAGTGGAGAATCCGATTTGGCACCAGTGAGGGTGTCTGCGTCGGATGCTTTTTGAGTGCTAGTTGGTGCTAAATTCAGCGTGTATTTGATGTCGCCACTGATTTGCAAAACTTTGACTGAATAGTCTCCGGCTAGTAAGCTGTCAACACTAATTGTTTCTGCACTGGTTCCCGCGTTGGTGGAACTGTAAAGGGTTTCGCCACTAGAGTTTAACAAAAATACGTCGGCATTCCCGCTCAAACCGTCGATCGAAAATTGGAAACTTCCCGGACTGGTGATATTAAATTTGTAAAGGTCGTAGATATTTGTAGCGCCAACACTACCTGTGTAGGTTTTGCCGTCAGCCAATGCCCCGATGTTAAGTTCAGCCATTTGTACCCCTGAAAAATAGTTGGTTAAATCAGTTGTTGAGAAGCGCTCGCCTTATTATGTTTTTATGTTTTCTCCGGTGCGTTTTTGAGCATTTCGAGCCACCTGAAATTTTCCTCAAAATGTAAACTTTCAAGACTGCTTGTTTACTGTTTCAACGAAGCAGGGAAGTATTGCATTTATTTGTGAAGAAGCTTTAGTGATATTTGCCAGCGTGTCAGATTTTAATCCAAATTTTACCTCGTTTTTATATTATCAGAAAGCAAAAAAAAAGCAATACGTAGGAATACGGTTTTTTTACATTAAAGACTTTACAGGAACTTTACGATCGCCAATATAATTTTTGGTAGGATGACTGTGAAAGAGCCAAAAACCATAGAAATTAAGCACTAATAAAGTATTAGCGCTATTGCCCACCAGACTGTTAGCAAAGCACGGCAGATGTAAAGCATCCCCAATGCAGAAGATTTGTTAACTTTGTGTAAAGTATCAAAGAAACAGGACTTTATGACATTACTTAAAACTCCTTTAAACCGAATTTAATGACGATTACTTTAAAGCTCCTTAATCGTCGATCGACAGCTATACTACCAGTCCTAGACGCAAGAACCGCTAAAAACAAAGGGTTGCGATTACGTAGCACAGCGAATAATGATAGAAATACGTTGTTTCTGCGTCTTGGACTAACTACCATGAAAAAAATTTGCTTCAAAGTGGACTCAAATATATATCTGGCGGAACTTGAGGGTTTTATGCAAATTCGGGAAAATTGTTACATAAGTTTACATTAGCGTTGCCCGATCGCCCAAAGTTACAGCACTTTGCGAGCAAAGCGCTCTTAATTATCTATCTGGGGGAACTTGAGGTTTTTATGCGAATCGCAGGAAATCGTTACATTAGTTTACAGTTGGGTTGCCGATCGCCCAAAAATTCAAAGCCACCCCGCATTTAACTTACTGGTTCAGTTGACTGAAACTATTGTGGGGTGGGGAGGAGAGCCCGCCCAAAGCTGCAATTCAAATAAATACTCCTGAACGCACCGGTGGTCAGAAACCGTTTTTTGCGACAATATTTCGTTACAAACCGCAGAAACGGCAAAAAACCCGGTTTCTTTGGTTTTGATGCGTAAGTCGCGATCGAGAAAAGCTTAGTTGCGCTTGAGTGTTGAAGGCGCTACCTACATTGAATGTACCTGGTGATTTTGGTTCAAACTATTGTGGGGAGTAGGGGTTGGGCATCCTGCCCGCCAAAATCTACAATGTAAATGCAACAAATCTGGCGTTGCGCTTGGATGTTGAAGCGACTTTGTGCTCCGTGCGGGCCCTACAAGTGCGATCGCCCCAGACAATCCCTTATCCCCTACAATAAACAAGCAATTATTATATTTTGAGTTATCCTGTGAGTCCTACTGCCGAAGTCAGCAATACCCTAAATGCGGGCGCTCTACCAACCGTTACCGCTACCGCAGCCCGCCGCGCTGTTTTTCCCTTCACTGCAATTGTTGGCCAGGAGGAGATGAAACTGGCGCTGCTGTTGAATGTCATCGATCCCAAAATTGGCGGGGTGATGATTATGGGCGATCGAGGTACTGGTAAATCTACCACAATCCGCGCCCTCACTGATTTGCTGCCGGAAATTGAGGTGGTGGCTGACGATCCTTTTAACAGTCATCCCACTGATCCTGATTTGATGAGTGATGAGGTGCGCGATCGCACTTTATCTCAAACTGACATTAAAATCGCCCGCAAAAAAGTCCAAATGGTAGATTTACCTTTGGGCGCGACAGAAGACCGAGTTTGCGGTACGATCGACATCGAGAAAGCTTTGTCGGAAGGTGTTAAAGCTTTTGAACCCGGCCTTTTAGCTAAAGCTAACCGCGGCATTCTGTACGTTGATGAAGTCAATTTGCTCGACGATCATTTAGTCGATGTTTTGCTTGACTCCGCCGCTAGCGGTTGGAATACTGTTGAAAGAGAAGGCATTTCAATCCGCCACCCGGCTAAGTTTATTTTAATCGGTTCCGGGAATCCAGAAGAAGGAGAATTGCGGCCACAGTTGCTCGATAGATTCGGGATGCACGCAGAAATTCGGACTGTAAAAGACCCGAATTTAAGAGTGGAAATTGTCGAACAGCGATCGAGTTTTGACCAAAATCCGGCGGAGTTTCTCGCGAAATATCAGCAGGAACAAGATGATATGCAGCAGAAGTTGGTGGAAGCCCAGGAAAGGTTGAAATCGGTAACTATCGATCGAGAGTTGCGGGTAAAAATCTCCCAAGTTTGCGCGGAATTGGACGTAGACGGGCTGCGGGGCGATTTGGTGACGAATCGGGCTGCGAAAGCTTTCACGGCTTTGGAATGTCGCACGGAGGTGACTGTGGACGATATTCGCCGGGTGATGACTCTGTGTTTGCGGCACCGGTTGCGGAAAGACCCGCTAGAATCAATAGATTCGGGGTATAAAGTGACGAAAGTGTTCGATCGGGTATTCGGCCTAGAAACAACTGAGGGGTAATTGGTAATTGGTAATTGGAAATGGGTAATTGGTGGTGATGAAACCTTCCCAAATTTTCATACCTAATTCCCCATTTCCAATTACTAATTCTGGCAATGGAAAAACGAATTTTAGGACTAGATCCGGGCTTGGCCAATCTCGGCTACGGGGCAATTTCCTGTCAAATTGTACCGGGCAAACAAGATAAAAACAGCGTTTCCATGATTGATTGCGGCGTCATACAAACAACGCCAAAACAGGAAATGGGACAGCGGTTGAAAACAATTTACGACGATTTGCACGAGGTAATTGAACAGATTAAACCTGATATAGCAATTGCCGAAAAACTGTTCTTTTACAAGATGGGAAATACCATACTTGTAGCGCAAGCGCGGGGCGTTTTGACCCTAGTATTGGCGCAGTGTGGAGTGCCGCTGTTCGAGTTTACGCCGGCTCAAATTAAGCAAGCTTTGACAGGGCGCGGTAATGCGGATAAGTCTGAAGTGCAAGAGGCGGTGGCGCGGGAGTTGGAGTTGGGTTACATTCCGAAACCCGACGATGCGGCGGATGCTTTGGCGGTGGCTTTGACGGGTTGGTACGATGATGATATTTGTCCGAAAAAAATAGAGTTGGAAACAGGAAAAATTTAATCTAATCTTTAGTCTCGCGTTGCGCGGACTTGGTTTGTGTAGTAGCGATTTCAATCGCCGATTCCTAATTCCCGTTCAAATCATGGGCAAATTAAGAACAAATCCGGCCAAGACATCTTCTCCCGATAAACTCACAGGAAATTGTACAATCTCTACTTCGCGAGAAGGGCGATAAATTTCTACTTTTTCGTCTAGAGGATTAATTAACCAGCCCAAGCGTAAACCGCTGTTTAGATACTCCTGCATTTTATCCTGAAGCGGCCGCAGGGGGTCTGGGCGCGATCGCAATTCAATGGCAAAATCAGGACAAATGGGCGGAAATTTCTCTTGTTCTTCTGCTGTTAAAGCAGACCATCTTTCTAAGCTAACCCAAGCGGCGTCTGGAACTCGATAGCCATTATTAGGCAAGCGAAAAATTGTAGAATAACTAAACACTCTCCCTAGCTGCGTTTTACGGTTCCACAAGCCCAAATCTGTAATTAAATAGGCTTCTCGATTGCCACTGACTCCGCCTACGGGTGACATAATAATGATTTCTCCTTTAGGTGTCCGTTCAAATTGCCAATCTCGATTCATCTGGCATAAACGGTAAAATTGTTCGTCGGTTAATTCGACAGTATCTAAGTTTAAAATAATGGTTGTCATTTTTCCTAACTCCCTAGAAATATGAGCCCTGCAAACCTATTTTAGCGCCGCCTTTTGTCAATTTTAACATCACTCCTCATAGCCCGGACTTAAGCTTTAATACCAGGGCTTAAGCCCCAGACAGACTATTGCGAGGTGCAAAATATTAGTTGAAAATGTAATTAAGTTCGATCGCCCAATTCCCACCTTAATGAAAAAATGCTATAATAGCAACTTTAATTGCTAAACTTATCCCACCAGCAGAGAACACAGGAAAATAATATGGTGATTATTACCTCACAACAAATTGCCCAATTTCGCTCACAATTAGCCGAATATCCCGAAGCCCTAAAAGCCCTAGACGCCATCGAAGATTGCGAAGGTAACATCGAAGATGCAGCGATATCTCTAGCAATTCAAGCCGGACAAGAACCGAATATCTCGGAAAATTGGTTAGACGGATTGGCAAAAAGATGCCGCGTTGCTATCTGCAAATCAGAGGTTAAAGAAGAGTTGACAAACGGACAATTGAATGCAGCATTTAGAGATTTAGTTGCCGCAAAAATTTGCCCTGATATTTTGGTAACGTCGGTGATTATTTATGTATTTAAAACTGGGGTGGATGATTTTTGCGAGCCTCTAGAATATAAACTGTAAAGCCATCGCTGCATTTAAAAGGTAGGTGAAGCGAAGCTATCGCCAAGGGTAGGGAATCGCCCTCATTTCTCAAAACATGATACAACGAGGCGATCCTCTTCGAGGGCTTCGCTAACGCACTTTTTCTCTACCCCTGTGCACTACTGTACCCAGCCGCCATCAAATCCGGCGACAAACCCAAAGATTTCCCCAGCAAACGAGCAAGTTGCACTAAAAAATTAGCAGTATCTTCGTCACCTGCGCGGGCCATTGAAGCCGATATCTGGATTAGCATTTGCACAAATCCCGCATCAATTAAATCGGAACAGGAACTCAAAACCTCTGGTTCTTGGCCGTTGGGGCAAGTAAGCACTCGCTCGATTAAGTTCAAATAAGCCTCTTGGCGTTCTGGATTCATTTTGGGAGGATCTGTACAGTAAATAATTTATTATTACGCTTAACTGATTCCTGTCAATCAGGCGATCGAATATGCGATCCCCGTCTTTCCTCTAGAAACTCCATTCAGTCAGGAATAGACACAAGTTTAAAGAAAATCTTAAGTTTCTCCATGCTAGTTTAGTCGAGGTAAGGTGCGCCGAAGAGCACCCTACTATTCAAGGGAATTAGGAATATAAAAAATGAAAATAGGAATATTTTTAGGAAATCTAGGAAACCCCGCCATCTACTATCCCAAACTAGCCAAAATCACCGGCGGAGTCACAGCCAGTATTTTTCTGTGCCAATTATTGCAATGGCAAGCACAACATTCCTACTCCGGCGAATGGGTGAAAACTAACAGCGCAGAAATAGAAAAAGCCACCGGTTTAAATCAGGAAGAACAGGAATTAGCCAGACAGCAACTCAAAGTGCGATCGCTCCTGAAAGAAAAATTAACAAATCCCAACACCGACGCCCTAGAACTCTGGGCGGACATTGACGCTTTCGAGGAAAAACTCAATAACTTTTGGACATCCAATCCTGCCGGAATTATACCACAGACAAGCCGCGAAAGCAACAATCGCCCTGTAGAAATAATCCCCGAAACATCACCCCCAAATCATGTAGTTAAAACCGACAAATATTTCGGGCAACCTCGCCAGCAAATAGCCGTTGCTGTCACGCCTCATTACCGATTTAGCGGCCCTTGGAATTCCCAAGAAGAACTGCACAACTTTCAGCGAGCTTTAGAAGCATATGCTCAAGAGCACAACTTAGGATTTGGCAATCCTTCTGGATGGGCATTTAAAATTATTGACAGCATGACAAAAGGCTTAACCTCGACTTTTTGGGATGAATTTATCGCCGGAATTCCTTTAGGAGAAAGTCAGAAAGTTAAGCGAGATTGGGAAATCGAGCCGGAAGTGCCTTATCCTGCCTTTGAAGAGGAGCGAATTCAGTATTACGTGCACAAAGGCGAACCGCTGGAAGCAGCAGTATCTAAAGCCCGTGCTGACTTGAGAAACCCGGTTTTGGGCAAAGATTTGTGGGAGGGATTTCTGCGAAAGTGCGATCGCCTTGCCGACGATGCACTCAAAGCAAAACAGCAGGGGGTTGACACACCATATCTGCCCTCTTCCTTCAACGAAAAACCGCAAATCACCAAGGATAGCGTTATGCGGAAGTTAGGGGCGATCGCGCCTCAATCAGCCTTAAATCAATCCACATCTGAAACAATTGCTGAACCGCCAAAACTCGAACAAAAAGAGCCGCCAACCGCCGCCGAAATCCCCAGTATTTCCTCTTTGCAAAAAGCTTACCAAACTCCTCTCGGTCGAAGTATTGTTGAAAAACAAATCGCTGCAAACCCAGAATGGGGGTACGAAATAGTTGACGGTGAAATAGTCGAATCAATCCCTTTTTAATGAGGCGAATATGAAACGAGTTAGCGATATTAATCCGCTGGGAGAAGAGCGACCAAATCCTTCTGAGGAAGAGAGAGAAAAACTGCGGCGGTCAAGATTGCAGCGAGAAAGAGATGCAGGATATCAAAAGTTAGTTGAACTCTGCAATTTGGGCGAATGCGATATGGCCCAGCAGTTGGCAAATCGCAACTCTAATTGGGGTTATGAAATAGTTGATGGAATTGTGATGGAAAGGATAGATTAGGTTCGCAGTTATCCCCTTTGTCACTTTCATGGGCGGGCAAGATGCCCGCCCCACAAAAAATTTAATATGTCGTGGAACAGGCCGAAAAGCCTGTTCCTAAGAATATGGGCCGGCTCTCCGGCATACCCCACAAGAAACTTGATATGTTGTGGAACAGGCCGAAAAGCCTGTTCCTAAGAGTGGTGCAAGTGGACTCTCACAATCTCTATGTTATAATTATCACTAAAACTTAAATCCCTATCAAAATATGACAACAACTATTAACGCCAAAAATATAACTCTCGGTGAAGTAAGTCAATTTTTGAAATTCCAAGAGCAGCTTAATAATGACACGTACACAAATTTTTTATCCTTAGAATCCTTAACAGAGATAGAACAGTTAGAACTCGCCCAAATCCGCAACGATTTTCGCGAATACCTCTCAGTGGAAAGAGTCTCTGAAGGACTGGTACAGGCTTTAACTACGTTTCCCTTAATGCGATTGGCTGGCTTCTACCGCCGCCCAATCAAGATGAGTCTAGAACAAGACATTGCTAACATAACTATAGAAGATGAAGACACAACGATTACAGGCAGATTAGACATTTTAGCAATCAATAAAGAGAAACAAATTGCCGCTGATATACCATTTTGGATTTTAGTAGTAGAATCTAAAAATAGTCTAATTGCTCCCCGCGCAGGTTTGCCCCAACTCCTAACTTACGCCTCTAAAAGTTTAGAATATCAAGAGTCTGTTTGGGGATTGGCAACTAGCGGAGAGTTTTATCAGTTTGTCAATATCCGCAGAGGAAATCCCCCAACCTATCAGCTAATGCCCTTTCTGACTTTGATGGAGTCCGAACCTTCAATTTTGTTGCTGCAAGTTTTAAAAGCTATTTGCAAACTATAAAAAAAGAGGCAGAGAAAATTCCCCGCCTCCAATCTGCAATGACTGTTAACCTAAAAGTTAGATTAGCCAGCCAATACTTTTTAGTAGCCTCTGGTGTTAGGCTTGTGCACGATGAAGCTCAGCACTTGGCATTGCTTCACGTTGTCAAAACCCATGACGCGGATGTAGCAGCTAGGATTTTCTTGACGGCAACTTTGAACTTCAGCCATGATTTCTTGGACGCTGCGAGCACCAAACAAAGGCAACTTCCACAAAGTCCAGTAGCGCATTTCAGCAGCAGAGGTTTCGTTGAATTCTACGCCGGGAATGTAGCCTTGATCCAAGATGTACTGGAGTTGCTTGGCAATTTGCGCGTCTGTCAGCGGGGGCAAATAGGACAGAGTTTCGTAACGACGCTCTTTCGGTAAAGTCTTCATTTTTGTATCTCTAAGGTGTGTGTTCGATCGCACTTGTCGATCGATTAACTCGACAAATTATCCAGATTCGGTTCAGAATCTATTGATGTTTCAGGATTACTGCTAGGAACAGACCAATTAAGTTGCGTAGTTCGCTCTAAATGCTGGCGTCTGTGTTCCATATTCGCCTGTTGAATGCCAGTACAAACCATTTCTGGCAAATATTCTGTCACATCATGAGCCAGATACTCTCGCACAGTCATGATCCGAAAGCCTAAATCTTGATTTTCCAAAAGCAACTCTTGAATATAAGCTTCTCCATCTTGGATTTTGCCCTTAGTGGAAAAGTCATTCAACCAGATTGCCAGAGGAGGATTGGTTTCGCTCAACTGAGCGACCACCATCCGCACGGATTGATAGGTTAGGTAACTTGCCAGCACCTTAGCGGTGTCTTTCGCAACTTGTTTGAGATCCATTTTGACCCCAGCCCCCTCAAATTTTAGATTTTGGATTTTAGATTTTGGATGCAAACTTACTTGTAAATCTTCTTCAAAGATAAAGACTTCCCAGCAAGTTTGCGACCTAAAACCTAAAATCTCAAACCAAAAATCCTTAAAGGGTATCCATTGCCTCGAACTCAAACTTGATTTCTTTCCAGAGTTCGCAAGCAACAGCCAGTTCAGGAGACCATTTGCAAGCTTCGCGAATTACGTCGCCGCCTTCGCGCATCAAGTTGCGGCCTTCGTTACGAGCTTGGACGCAAGCTTCCAAAGCAACGCGGTTAGCAGTTGCACCAGGTGCGTTGCCCCAAGGGTGGCCCAAGGTGCCGCCGCCGAACTGCAAGCAGGAGTCGTCGCCGAAGATTTCCACCAAAGCCGGCATGTGCCAGATGTGGATACCACCAGAAGCAACCGGCATGACACCGGGCATGGAGGCCCAATCTTGGGTGAAGTAAATACCGCGGCTGCGGTCTTCTTCGATGTGGTCTTCGCGCATCAAGTCTACGAAGCCCATCGTGATGCCTTTTTCGCCTTCGAGTTTGCCCACAACTGTACCGGAGTGCAGGTGGTCGCCGCCGGACATCCGCAAGCACTTGGCAAGCACGCGGAAGTGGATACCGTGGTTTTTCTGACGGTCAATCACGGCGTGCATAGCGCGGTGAATGTGCAGCAAGATACCGTTGCGGCGGCACCATTTGGCCAAGGTGGTGTTAGCAGTGAAACCACCGGTCAGGTAGTCGTGCATGATGATGGGGGTTTTGATTTCCTTAGCGAACTCAGCCCGCTCCATCATTTCTTCGCAGGTGGGGGCGGTTACGTTGAGGTAGTGACCCTTGACTTCGCCGGTTTCTGCTTGAGCTTTTTCAATAGCTTCTTGAACGAACAAGAAACGATCGCGCCAGCGCATGAACGGTTGCGAGTTGATGTTTTCGTCGTCTTTGGTGAAGTCCAAACCGCCGCGCAGAACTTCGTAAACGGCACGACCGTAGTTCTTAGCAGACAGACCCAATTTGGGCTTAATTGTACAGCCCAGCAAAGGACGACCGTACTTGTTCAATTTGTCCCGCTCAACGGTAATACCGTGAGGAGGGCCTTGGAAGGTTTTCAGGTAAGCAATGGGAATCCGCAAGTCTTCCAAACGCAGAGCGCGCAGAGCTTTGAAACCGAACACGTTACCCACCAAAGAGGTCAGCAAGTTGGTGACGGAACCTTCTTCAAACAAATCCAAAGGATAAGCAATGAAGCAGATGTATTGGTTGTCTTCACCGGGAACTGGTTCGATGTCGTAGCAGCGACCTTTGTAGCGGTCGAGGTCGGTCAGGAGGTCAGTCCAAACAGTCGTCCATGTACCTGTAGAAGATTCAGCAGCCACAGCAGCGCCTGCTTCTTCTGGGGGAACTCCCGGCTGCGGTGTGACGCGGAAGGCAGCCAAAATATCTGTATCTTTCGGCGTGTAGTCCGGCGTGTAATACGTTAGTTTATAGTCTTGAACTCCGGCTTTATACCCAGCCTTTGATTGAGTTTGGGTTTGCGCGTAAGCCATATCTCGCTTCCTAGTATTCGCTTAATTTTTTTGCCCGATCGCAGGCTGTTAAAAATATATCAACAAAGTGTCACTCTCCAATTTTAATATTCTTTTAATCATCATAAGTATTGTTTATTTTGCTTTACATTCCGAAAATATTTGTAACATATCTTATGAAATTTCCGTGGCGAAGGATGCAGGAGGAAAGGCTGGGGATCGCAGAGTGGGGGGGAATTTTGAGCGATCGAAATATATTGTGCAGCGAGCCGAACAGCGGAGCAATACGGTTTATGTAAAGAATTTAATACTGAAAAATCAGAATTGGTAATGGGTAATGGGGCAGAGGGAAGTAGTTAGAAATACCTAAAGTTGTGGTTGGGAGTTAAGATCGATCTCAACTGCCATTCAGTATGTAGCAATCTAAAATCCAAAATCTAAAATCTAAAATCCCGTGAATCTGAGACCGCTAACTCAAAAATCCACAGGATACCACATAATATGGACAGGGCTTGTGCAGCAAGAGCAAGCTTGTTTCTCAAACCAAATCCGTCGTTACAGCAATTTAACCTCGCTGAAAACCTGGTTTCTGCCTTAGCTGCGCGTAAGTCTAGTATGGATATTTAGTCCCATTTTTACTCTGGTTGTGCCTCACCCCCCTTCAAAAGCCGTCCACTGCATCAATCCAGATTGCCCAAGGCCCTACCCTCAGACTTGGGGCAACAATTTTTGTCATAGTTGCGGGGCTCCGCTGCAGCTAAAAAATCGCTATGTGCCTCTAGAAAGCCTCGCTTCCGGGGGTTTTGCAGCGATTTTCACAGTTTGGGACAAAGAAACTCAAACCGAGCGCGTTCTGAAAGTGTTGCTCGAAACTGCCCCGAAAGCGCTGAAACTGTTCGAGCAAGAAGCTGAAGTTTTGGCAGGTTTGCAGCACCCAGGCGTCCCTAGAGTCGATCGTGAGGGTTATTTTCACGTCCAAACGCAAAATTTTGCAGGCGGGGAGGGAAATCCTGCGGCGAAGCGGCTGCCTTGTTTGGTAATGGAAAAGATTCACGGCAAAACTTTAGAAGAGGTTCTCGACGAGCACCCTCAAGGATGTCCGCAGGAATGGGTGTTTAGTTGGCTGAGTCAAGCTGTGGAAATTTTAGAGGAGTTGCACAGGTCTCAGATTATTCACCGCGACATTAAACCCTCAAATTTGATGCTGCGAGACCCGGAATCGCCCCAAGTTTTGCTTAGCAAGGGTTTGGGCGGACTGCAATTGGTGGCGATCGACTTTGGGGGAGTTAAACAAATGGGCGGTGTCGAACCGATGGGGAAAGATTCTCCGAGTTCGACGCGGTTGATTTCGCCTGGGTACAGTCCGCCGGAACAAATTGTGGGAGGCGGTGTGGTGCCGGCGACGGATTTTTATGCGCTGGGGCGGACTTGCATTCACTTGCTGACGGGGAAGTATCCGGCGGAAATTGAAGATCCGATGACGGGAGAGTTGCGATGGCGCCACATTGTATCTGTGAGTCCGCCTTTTGCGAATTTGTTGGACGATATGGTGCGATCGAACGTGCGGGAACGTCCGGCGACGGCTGGGGATGTTCGGGCGCGTTTGCAGGAGATTTATGCTAGGAGTAAGGGGAAAATCGCGATCGCCCCAATGGGTCAAGCTATTGTAGAATTCTGCCGGCAAGTAGTGGTGACGGGGGCGCAAAAAACGGGAAGTTTGATGGTTGTGCTGTTCGGCGCGATCGCCCAAATCGTGGTAGCTTCTCTGGATACGGGCTGGGAAATGGTACTCGGTGGCGTTGGTGGAACTGCGGGGGCGATCGGCGGTTTGGTTTTGGCCTATGCTTCGCCTATTGGCCCGGAAATTGCCAGTTTTCTAAATGAAGGTTTGCAGCAATTAATTCCTAATATGACTTTCGCCGTCGGGCCGGAAGTGCTGCTGTTTGGATTTGCGGGGTTCGGAACTGCGATCGGTTTGACGGATGCGGGGAGTTTTCGCCAGCAAAAACAGTATTGGCTGTCTGGATTGATGGGAGCTCAGGGCTATTTGTTGGCGGGTTTGTGCTGGATGGAAGCAACAGCTTCTAGTGGTGTGCAGGGGGTTATTTTGGGAGCTTTTGCGATCGCCTCTATGACTGTGGGAATGGGTTTGCGGAGTCATCAATTAGTTCACGCTTTGGTAGTGGCTGTTTTCTCTACGGGAATGTTTCTGTTGCTGAATGCGTGGAACATTTTTCCGGGGAGTTTCTTTGGGATTTTGTCACTGTCTAACGTTACCTTCGGCTGGCTGCAAGTTTGGGGCTCGATTATGTTTTTTGGTTTGTTGGGAAGTGCGATCGGGCTTTGTTTGGGAGTGAGTCATTATTTAATTGTGCCCGTGCTCAGGTGGTTGGGATGGCGGTAGGAATTAACACCAAATCACTATAGCAATCCTAAATGATTCAGATACATTTGTAGGGGTAGTGCTAAGAGTGCCTACCCCATATCTATCGGGCAACCACGGGGAGTAGGGGTCGGATTGCCCCTACAATAATTATGCAAATGATTTAGGATTGCTATATGCTAATCGAGTCGTTATCAATTAAGTCTGTCTCAAGATTTTCAATGGTTGGTGCTCTGGCGATCGCCCTTGTCCTCAGCAGCCAGAATCTAGCCAAAGCCGAATCGCGAGAACAAGCCGTCGATGGATTGACCGATTTCTTATTCTACAGGGTTAATCCTCAGTTAAACAATCGCAAACTGCAAGCGGGCGATCGCGAATATAGCAATCAATGGCGGAGATTGCGCGAAGCGATCGATCCACGAGTTAAGTCGGTACAAGAAGTCTGTTTTAGGCCAGCCCCAGAAGAGACAGGATGGGAATTCACGACAATTAACGGCGAAACCTACGAGCAAACCTACGATTTACTTGCAGATACAATTTTTTATAGCCGCCATCCTCAACGAACCGGACAGCCCATTCCCAAAAGCGATCGGATCGGCATTAGTGAATGGTCAGCAATTCGACGCGAAATGTATATTTCCAATTGTGGACTGTGAGACTCGATCGCCTTACAGCGCAGCATTTATCGAAGATAACTCCTAGAGTAGAGGTCATCTCTACACAACTCTGTAAAAAGAAAGGTTTTAAACCGATGAGTATGAAAAATTGGATATGCGATCGCACTCTTGTTACAACCAGAATTATTGCACCCTTGATGGGACTAATCGCCATTGGATATACAAGTTTGGCGGATGCTGCCACACAGCAACAACTTCCCAGCATAAATAGTGCAAACATCGATACAAAAAGTAAAAAAAATTACCTGAATAATCCACCCGAAAATTCAACTATCGAGGCTTTAAATAAAAAAGTTCAAGTCAGCCTTGAAATTTATGTAAATGCCCCCAAAAAAATACCTCTTCAACAAGGTATGCCATACAAAGAGGCGCGCCAAATCCTGATTCAACAACGGTGGCAGCCAAGCTTACAGGGTCAACCCAACCTCAGAGATCGTTCGGTTAAAGAGCTATTTGATTTGGGATATAAAGAGATTAAGGATTGTTCGGGTACAGGAGAGGGGCCTTGTCGTTTTGAGTTTATCAATCAACAAGGAGAACTGCTAGTTATAGTCGCTACGACAAGAGGTTCTGAAAATACAAAACGTTTTGTGAGGAATTGGTGGCTTGAGAAAAAGACAGATAGCCCTCAACAAAAATCGTCATCAAACATAATTCAAGAAGGTCGTTATTGGTTGGGAGGTACGGCTCAGGGTTTAGAGGTCAAGGGACAACAATATCGATATTATGACGAGTCTAATATCGAGCGACCGTGGCAACCTCTCTCTGATCTACAATATATCAAAAAAGGCGTTGTGTTTGATGGGAGAAATTATTGGTGTTTATCTACTCTAGCACCGAAAACGGGAGGTTTTTCTTGTTCTAAAGATGGATGGAAACAAAAGATATCTCACCAGCTATATCGGGGAAATGGATAATTATTATTGGGTTTCATCGTGGTAATTAAATCACTTTCAATTAAGTCAAAATCGAAGTTTTTAGGGGTGTGTGCGTTAGCTATAGCCCTTGTACTCGGTGGTTCCAATCTAGACAGTGCTACAGCGCGCGATTATGAATCACGAACTCAAGCTGTGGATAGGTTTACGGATTGGTTTTTTTATAGAGTGAATCCTCAATTAGGAGGTCGCAAATTGCGTTCTGACGATTCTTCTGCCTACATCCGCGAATGGAATGCTATTCGTAATACAGTCGATCGAGAAATGATTACTACACAAGGAGATTGCGTCGGTGATGCTTTCTGGGACTTCGATTATCGTTCTCATGGGCGATCGCTAGATCGGATTGCAGATACAATTTGGGATATCCGCGATCCATCGGGTGACAAAACTCGTGCAGATGTTTCTAAACAAGAATGGCAGAAGCTTCGTAATTCAATAATTAGAGAGCATTTTTGCTATTAAGTTGCCATATTTGTCAATCCCATTTCAACAATAAATAACAACAGCGCTTTTAGTTACAAATATTGTTAAAATGTAAAATAGGCAACCTCGATCGTAGATCATTTAGTCAAAAAGCAACGAAAACATTCTCTAGCAAAACAAAAGGATAAAAAAATGGATCGAGTCACCGCAACAATAACCGTCACCAATCACATCGATGAAATTCTGGGAGAAAGAGGGTTCATCCCCGCAGAGCAAATACGCTCTATCACCATCGATAACGTCTTAGTCGATACAGGCGCAACTCGACTCTGCTTACCAGCAGATATTATCAGTCAGTTGGGTTTGCCAATGCTAGGTGAAATCGACGGACATACGGCAATAGGAACCAGAAAATTTCGTCTGTTCAAAGATGTCACTCTTGCCGTAGCTGGACGAGAAGGCAGGTATGATTGTGTAGAAATTCCCGCAGGAGAAGAACCTTTACTCGGCTTAATTCCCCTCGAAGATTTGGGTTTAGAACCGGACTTAAAAAATCAGCGGTTGATTGTTTTGCCGGCGGAGGGAATGCAAAGCTATATTCGCGTGTAAAATCTCGATGATTAACGTTAAATGCTTGATTTACCTACATTAGAGCTTACTTGTCTCTGATTCCTTGTTTAAAATCCCGATCGCAAAATTTGATAGTTTTTTGTTATTATGGGAAATAGTAGTTGACTCAAATAGGTGACTCAACGTAATGAACATATCCTTAACTCCCGAACTAGAGCAGTTTGTTCAGTCAACAGTCAACAACGGTAGATACTCATCAGCTTCTGAAGTGGTATGGGCTGCGTTACGATTGCTAGAACAACGAGAAATGGAACGCTTGGTGCGTTTAGAGGAACTCCGCAAGGAAATAATGATTGGAATTGAAGCTTCCGATCGCGGAGAGGTTTTTGATGGTGAAGAAGTGTTAAGAGAACTGCGTGAGGAGATTCAGCAAGCCGATGAGGGTGAAAAATGAGTCGATACACTTTGAGTGCCCCCGCCAAGCAAGATTTAAGGGAACTCACGAACTATCTGTTGCTGTTTAGCGCCAATGCAGCCAACCATTTTCTTAATGTTTTTCAGGAAAAATTTCGTTTATTAGCAGATTTTCCAGAAAGGGGGCGCAGTCGTGAGGAATTAGCACCGTCTCTACGCAGTTTCCCTGTAGATAAATATGTAATTTTTTACCGCGTTATTAAAAATGGTATCCAAATTGAAAGGGTGTTGAGTGGTTATAGAGACTTTGAGGATGTTTTTGTAGAAGACAGATAATATTATATTTTTGCACTAAAATGTCAGTCACTACTCATCAATTAATTCAGTGGAAACAACAAGGGCGGTCAATTGTTGCCCTGACAGCTTATGATTATGCGATCGCCCAACTCATCGATCAAGCCGGCGTAGATATCATCCTAGTCGGCGATTCCTTCGCCATGACAGTCTTAGGCTACGACACAACCCTGCCGCTAACCCTCGATGAAATGCTGCACCACGCTAAAGCAGTGCGCCGTGGAGTTAAACAAGGATTAATTGTGGTCGATTTGCCGTTTTTGACTTACCAAGAAAGTCCCCAGCAAGCCATGCACTCTGCCGGGAGAGTTTTGAAAGAAACCGGCGCTCAAGCTGTAAAATTAGAAGGTGGATATCCAGCAATGGCCGCCACAGTTTCGCAGCTAACATCCGCCGGAATTCCGGTGATGGGGCACGTCGGTTTAACTCCGCAGTCGGTACACCAACTCGGCTACAAAAAACAAGGAAAAACGGCCCAAGCAGCCGATCGCATCATAGCAGAGTCGATCGCGCTTCAAGAAGCCGGTGCCTTTGCGATCGTCTTAGAACACATTCCCGCAGACTTAGCCGCTCAAATTACCCAAAAACTAACTATTCCCACCATTGGTATCGGCGCCGGGCCGCACTGCGACGGCCAAGTTTTAGTTACTTCCGATTTGTTGGGACTTTCCGAAAAACAGCCGCCTTTTGCAAAAGCTTATGTCAATTTGCGAGAGACAATTACTCAAGCTGTAACAGATTATTCTCTAGAAGTTAGAGAACGAAAATTTCCTAATTCGTAAAGATTTTATAGTTGGGATCTTTCGGGTTTAGGAGATTGCGGGTTTTCCCCAATTATTGGGGAGCATCTCAATGAAAGCAGCCCTCCGCTAGAAATTGGAGTTAGGAGTCAGGAGTCAGGAGCCAGGAGAAAAGAGTCAGAAGGAAGAATAAAGAAGTATTTTTGCAAATATGAGATGCTCCCAATTATTGTCGGTGAAACCCGCCCGGCAACTTTTTGGAAAGCCTGCTCTATCTCAGCCATAACAAAGTTTGACAAACTTTGACATTCCTGCTAAAATCAGCTTAAATACATCACAACTTCAACTCAGCTATGAATGTATCGCTGACACCTGAATTAGAAAAATTTGTTCGGCAAAAGGTCAACACTGGCAGGTATTTATCGGCTAGTGAAGTAATTCGGGAAGCATTGCGACTGCTTGAAGAGCGAGATATGCAGCGTCAAATGCGGATCGAAAAACTTCGCCGAGAAGTGGCTGTTGGTATTGAGCAATCGAATAGAGGAGAAACTTTTGATGGCGAAGAAGTAGTTGCAGAACTTCTGGAAGAAATAGAATTAGAAGAGCGGGCAATCAATGAGTAGGTATTTTCTTAGCACTCAAGCTAAGTATGATTTGAGGGAGATTAAAAATTATATTGCTCGCGATAATATTGCAGCAGCGAGGCGTTTTGTTGAAACCTTTAGAAACCAATGCAATTTAATTGCAAAATCTCCTAGAATGGGACGGAGTTATGAAGAACTAGCACCGGGATTGCGCGGTTTTGCTATTGGAAACTATATCATCTTCTACCGTCCCCTTGAAAATGGGATTGCAGTTGAACGCCTGCTGAGTGGCTACCGCGATCTAGAAGCTCTATTATGTGAGAATGGCGATAACTAATTGACATATAAAATTAGTGGATCGCCTTCTCTCCCCAGAATCTATCGCATTTTTAAAATCGAACGATCCCTAATTTATCTAATCCCCAGACTGGCTCTTTTCCTCCTTTGCCTTCTCCTTCTCAACAGCTTCATCCTCAGATTGACCAACCCCTTCCTTAAAACTCCGCAGCGTTTTGCCCAAAGCATTTCCTAACTCAGGAATCTTCTTGGGGCCGAAAATTAGTATGGCAACCACCGCAATAATGCCCATTTCGGGCAATCCCAGACCAAACATACAAAATCTCCTCTAAAACTTGATCGATCGTAAGTCAATCTTAAGTCAATCTACTGATATTGTTAAAGTATCTACCTTTTTTCCTGCATCCTGCAACAGTAGAATCAAGTTTAATTAAGCTATCGCACGATAAATAAGAATGTTAGAAACATCCCAGCCTTCTCTACGCGAGCAACAGCACCATCTCATCCGCGATTTAGCAGACCGGATGGAAGCAGTATGGCACCGCTATCTCGACCTCGAACCCTACCACCTGCCCGCTGAGTTGGGATACGTAGAAGGCCGCTTGGAAGGAGAAAAACTGATCATTGAAAACCGCTGCTATCAAACGCCCCAGTTCCGCAAAATCCACCTCGAACTCGCTAAAGTCGGGCCCTTGCTTGACATTCTGCACTGCGTGATGTTTCCCAGACCGAATTATGCTTTGCCGATGTTCGGTACGGATATCGTAGCAGGCAAAGGCCAAGTTAGCGCCGCGATCGCAGACCTTTCTCCCCTCAATCGAGATCGAACTTTGTCGGAACCCTACCGAACCCAACTGGGAATTTTGCCGCTAAAGCAATTTTCTTCTCCCCGCCCAATTCCCGAATGGGGGGATATTTTCTCAGAATTTTGTCTGTTTGTGCGGCCAGAGTCGATCGAAGAAAACAGTCGGTTTTTGGATATTGTTGAATCCTACGTGGAAATTCACTGCAAACAGGCAGTCGCTTCCGAACCAGTCTCTGCCGCCGAAGCCTCGGAAATTCTAGACGCTCAAATTTACTACTGCACCCAGCAGCAGCAAAACGACAAAACCCGCCGCGTACTAGAAAAAGCTTTCGGTCAAGATTGGGCTGAACATTACATGACCGAGGTGCTTTTTGATATCCCTAAATAGCTGAAATTGGTTTACAATACTTCACAGTAGGTGAAAAAAACTTAATCAGGAAATCACCTACTTTATAAGTAATGGTAAAGGAATCACGGCTCAAGGATAAATCATTTTTAAAACCCCCAGGGCGAGGAATTATCGGTTTAGCGATCGGTGCAACTCTCATTACCACAGGAGTCGGTTTTTGGCAAGTATCTCAACTTAAAAAAGCCGAAGAGTTAAAGGCGGCGGCTGCAACGGCGGCTGCAACTTCCGTCGCCACCCGCAACAGCGTTACCGCTTTGGGTAGGTTGACTCCGCAGGGGGAAGTTATCAAATTGTCCGCCCCTTCTGCGTCGGAGGGAGCAAGAATTGAACAGTTGCAGGTGGAAGAGGGCGATCGAGTCAGTCAAGGACAAATCATAGCAGTTCTCGATACGCGCGATCGGCTCCAAGCAATCCTCCAACAAGCCGACAAAGAAGTCAAAGTCAAACAAGCAGAATTAGCGAAAATTCAAGCAGGCGCAAAAACAGGCGTTGTCGGCGCCGGGAAAGCCGAAGTTGCCAAGTTTCAAGTTCAACGTCAAAGAGAAACCGAAGGCGAAGCAGCGAATGTCGCCCGCTTAGAAGCTCAACTGCGAAGAGAAACCGAAGCTGAACAAGCTAACGTCGCCAAGTTTGAAGCACAACTGCAAAGAGAAACCGAAGCCGAACAAGCTAATCTTGCCAAATTTGAGGCACAACTAGACAGAGAAACAGAGGTGCAGCAATCCAAATTGGCTAGGTTAGAAGCTCAATTGCGCGGCGAAATTGCCTCTCAAAATGCTACAGTCGATCGGCTAAAAGCCGAATTGACAAACGCCGAAGCCGAGGAAAAACGCAATAAAGAGCTCTCCGAAACAGGCGCAATTTCAGCTTCCGCCTACGACACCAAACGCTTAGCAGCAGAGACGGCTCGCCAGAGAGTCAAAGAAGCTGAAGCCATATTAGAAAAAACCGTGCAAACTTTGCGTGAGGAAATAGTCGAAACTAAAGCAACAATCAAACAAACAGTAGAAACAGGCCAGCAGGAAATCAATCAATCGCGAGCCAATCTCAGACGCAAGTTAGAAACAGGCAGGCAGGAAATTAACCAAGCTAGAGCCACCTTAAATCAAAAGATAGAAACTGGTAGAGAACAAATTAATCAAGCCGAAGCAATACTCAAACAAAAAGCAGAAACCGGCCAAGAAGAAATCAATCAAGCCAAAGCAAATCTCGACCAAATTGCCGAAGTACGTCCCGAAGACGTGCAAGCAGCCCAAGCAGCCGTAGAAAGTGCGATCGCCACCAAACAAAAAGCTCAAGTAGACTTAAACTTAAGTTACGTCAAAGCACCGGTATCCGGCTACATCCTCAAAGTTCACAGCCGACAAGGAGAAGGTGTCAACACTCAAGACGGCATCGTAGAACTAGGCGGCACCGACCAAATGTACGCCGTAGCAGAAGTTTACGAAACCGACATCGCCAAAGTGCGAAACGGCCAGCGCGCAACAGTCACCAGCCCCGTATTTGCAGGCGCTTTGGAAGGAACAGTCGCTCGCATCGGCAAACAAATCGGCAAAAAAGATGTCCTTAATACAGACCCCGCCGCCGACACCGACGCGAGAGTTATCGAAGTAAGAATTCGCCTCGATCCGGCATCGAGCAAGAAAGTTGCAACCCTAACAAACTTGCAAGTAGAAGTTAAAATAGACATCTAACATGAGTAATTGGTAATTGGTAATTGGTAATATCATGTCCGATCGAGTGACCGCGATTAAAAGGGCGGGTTTTTGAGATTGTCAATTATTGGCAGGTATTGTTGGTGAACCCGCCCCTACCGTATTAGGGGTAATCGACCGGACATAATATAATTGGTAATTGGTAATTGGTAATTGGTCAGAGGAGTTATTCCCTCTTCCTCCTTCCTTATTCCTTCTTCCTTCTATCCTTTACATCCGTTACATCCGTTACATCCGTTACATCCGTTACATAATCCGTTGCCGAACTTCCTTCATTATATGGCAAAAATACCGCTAGCTTGGGCACAATTAACCCGCGAAAAAATGCGCTTAGCCGTCGCACTAGCCGGCATTGGCTTCGCCGACTTGCTAATGTTTATGCAGTTCGGGTTTAGAGACGCGCTATTTGAAAGCTCCATCACCTTTCACTCACAGTTAAAAGGGGATATTTTTATCACCAGCACCCAGTCTACGGCTTTAATAGCCATGAAAAGTTTTCCCCAGCGTCGCTTGTATCAAGCTTTGAGTTTTGACGGCGTTACAGCAATTAGTCCCGTATATTTAGGCTTTGGATTGTGGAAAAACCCCGACCCCAACCAGCGAAATACTCGGCAATTGATGGTCATAGGTTTTGACCCCGCTAATCCCATCTTTGATCTGCCTGAAATCCAAAATAATTTGGACAAAATCAAAATTTCCGATGTGGTTTTATTTGACCAAGCTTCCCGGCCGGAGTTTGGGCCGGTAGCAGAATATTTCAAACAGGGAAAAGTTGTTGAAACTGAAGTTGACAATCGCCGCGTTAGGGTAGATGGTTTATTCACTATAGGGGCCTCTTTCGGTGCCGACGGAAATCTTGTCACCAGCGATTTGAACTTTATGCGGATTTTTTCGACGCGGAGAACAAGAGGTTTAATCGATATAGGTATTGTTCACTTGCAGCCGGGAACAGATGTTAAGGCTGTTGTTGAGAAAATGAGGGCAACTTTGCCGAATGATGTGAGAATTTCTTCTAAAGAAGAGTTTGTAAATATTGAGAAAAAGTATTGGGAAGAAAGTACGGCGATCGGATTTGTTTTCACTCTCGGCGCGGCAATGGGATTTATCGTGGGGATAGTGATTGTTTACCAAATTCTTTATACTGATGTTACCGATCATTTACCAGAATACGCTACGCTGAAGGCGATGGGATATAAGGACATTTACTTTTTGGGTGTGGTGTTTCAAGAGGCTTTGATTTTGGCAATTCTTGGTTATTTGCCGGGGTTTGGGGTTTCTGTGGTGCTGTACAATTTAGGGAGAAGTGCGACAAGTTTGCCACTGTACATGACTTTGATGAAAGCTGGGACTGTTTTTGCAATGACAGTTGTCATGTGTTGTGTATCCGGGGCGATCGCAGTTAGGAAATTGCAGGCGGCCGATCCGGCAGATATTTTTTAAGGAAGGAAGGCACGACACGGATTTTGACACGGATACACGGATTGAAGAAGGAGGAATTAGGAAAAAAAAACCACTAATAACTAATAACTAATAACTAATAACTGATAACCATGAATACTTTACCAGTTGTCTCAATTCAAAATCTCAATCATTCTTTCGGGGAAGGTCAACTTCGCAAACAGACATTATTTGATATCAACCTCGAAATTTATCCGGGCGAAATCGTGCTGATGACAGGGCCTTCGGGGTCTGGGAAAACAACATTGTTAACCTTAATTGGAGCTTTGCGATCGATCCAAGAAGGTAGTCTGAAAATTCTCGACCAAGAATTGCGGGGAACGGCGAAAAATAAATTAGTTAAAATCCGTCGCGACATCGGCTATATTTTCCAAGCTCATAATTTGCTCAAATGCTTGACAGCTAGGCAAAATGTGCAAATGTCCCTTGACCTGCACAACCATCTTTCTAACCAAGAAACTAATGATAAAATAGAAGGGATTCTGGAAGCTGTGGGGTTGGGAGACAGAATAGATTATTACCCAAGCAGTCTTTCTGGCGGACAAAAACAAAGAGTTGCGATCGCCCGCGCATTAGTCAGCCAGCCGAAATTAGTATTAGCAGACGAACCCACAGCAGCCCTAGACAGTAAATCAGGTCGAGATGTGGTAGAAATTATGCGAGGTTTGGCCAAAGAACAGCACTGCACTATTTTGCTTGTCACCCATGACAACCGCATTTTAGACATAGCCGATCGCATTATTCACATGGAAGACGGCTACCTCGCACAAGACAGAACCACAACGGCTGCCACAGGCGTTCTTTCGGGAAAATAATATTAATTCACCTCAACTTATTTCCGAGAACCGGGACGCTTTCCTCCTACCTTGGTAGGACTTTTTGTTGTACCTTTGGCTGGAGTTTTAGAACTACTTTTGCCGCTTTTTTGGCCTTTCGTTCCTGTCAACTGGCTCTCAAGGTCATTTGCAGGTCTACCAGCAGGCGTTCTCGTAGTCCTAAAGGTAACATTTACCCCTTCATTCGACTGTTCCAGCACCAACATCGGCGTCGGCTTGGCTTTTTGATCCCACTCAATATGAACGATGCGACCTTGAATTGTCGGCTGCCAACTGTCGTGGTCGTCTGAAGGACTCAGATAAGTTTCCAAACAGTCAATAATTTGATTAATTGTCGCTGATGTTGCCTGAGTCGGCAGTTTCATCAGCTTAATTTGAATCCGAAACAGCACTCGTTTTTCTATTTTTACTGCGGGATCGCCAGTTTCGTATTCGATATCAAACATCGAATCTACTTGCCTGCCGCTGCCGGCATTCCCGTTTTTATCTCCCACGGCAGCCTGAGTCGGACGCAGGGCAATACTAATTTTCTCTTTGACTTTTACCTTAATCTGGTTCACAATGGCAAAGTGAAATACTTCTTCCGCCATCCGCATTCTCAGGTAGTCTAAATTAAAGTCTCGCGAGTGGATAAGGTCGGGATTCTTTTCCATCTTTGACATGGTTTCCAGAGCCATTTTGTATTTTTTCTGGAGTTCTCGATTTCTAAACTCTTCAAATTTGAGCTTTTTACTCAAATCGTCGAGTTTTAGCTTGGTAAACACCGCTAAACCGATAAGCAATAACAACAGTAATCCCGCCCCTCCTATTAAGAGTTGGTCTGAGGACGGATCTCCGGGTTTAGCCTTTTTAGGTTTGGGAGAGGCTACTGCCAACCTTGGTTCTACAAGGATTATTTGGGTTGACATGGGCTTTTAAAGGGTAAAATTTGACGCTATATTTATACAGGACTCCAGAGTAGAGCTGGTAGTGCAACTGGATCAACCAACATTGACATTATTCCACCATCATCTTGGTACAACTGGATTTCTGCAACTGGAGCACGCACCCTCTAATTAATACTTTATCTTTAACTGCAAGCAGGTTTCCGAAATATCGGAGAATCCCGCGCTGGTACTGGCCAATAGAAATGGTGAATTGTCTGTAATATATTATACCAATACAGCTAAAAAAATGTTTGTTCGGCGGTCTCCGTTTCTAGCAAAATAAAAAGAAATACACATAAATTAATAGTAACTCTGGGAGCGAGCAGCGGAAAACATCACGGAGAACAGCCGATCGCCCGGACGATCGAGGGGCGGACGTTGGGAGAGTGATAATTCCTACTGTGCCCTCACTCCCGCCTTGCAAGCCCACCGGGCGGCTGGCTGTGAGAGTCGAACCCTCTTTGCGATCGAACAACGTCTCCTTAGCTAAGATTACAGCTAATACCACCAATATTCGATCGTGACCTACGAACCCCTGCACCACAAATATCGCCCTCAGACATTTGCCGAATTAGTCGGTCAAGAGGCGATCGCCCAAACCCTCACCAGCGCCATCCTACAAGAGCGCATAGCACCAGCATATCTATTCACCGGCCCCAGAGGCACCGGTAAAACCTCTAGTGCCAGAATTTTCGCCAAATCTCTCAACTGTATTTCTACGGTTGCCCCCACCCCGACCCCCTGTGGCAAATGCAACGTTTGCCAAGAAATTGCCCGAGGTTCCACACTAGATGTCATCGAAATTGACGCCGCCAGCAACACCGGAGTAGATAACATTCGGGATTTGATCGAACGAGCTCAATTTTCCCCCGTACAGTGCCGCTATAAAGTATATGTAATCGACGAAGTTCATATGCTCAGTACCCAGGCATTTAATGCCTTATTGAAAACCCTAGAAGAACCGCCCGATCGCGTTGTATTCGTTCTCGCAACAACCGACCCACAAAGAGTATTACCAACTATTATTTCTCGCTGCCAAAAGTTCGACTTTCGCCGCATACCCCTCGAAGCAATGATTGCTCATTTGCACAAAATTGCCCAATTAGAAAATATCAATATTGCCAGTGATGCAGTACAAATGGTTGCTCAAATCGCCCAAGGAGGTCTGCGAGATGCCGAAAGTTTGCTAGACCAACTGAGCTTATTTCCCGGTCAAGTAACAGTTGAAAAAGTTTGGGATTTAGTCGGCGCGGTTCCCGAAAATGATTTAATGGATTTGCTGCAAGCTATTGACAAAGATAACGCTACAGCACTAATAGACATGACTCGCCACCTCATGGATCGCGGTCGGGAACCGCTAATCGTGCTGCAAAGTCTCGCGAGCTTTTACCGAGATTTGCTAATAGCCAAAGCTGCACCAAAGCGGTCAGATTTAGTAGCTTTAACATCGGCAACTTGGGAAAAATTGGCGGATTTTGCCCGCCATTGGGATGCGGAGTTGATTTTGGCAGGTCAGAAACATTTGCAAACCCACGAAGTGCAAATTAAAAACACCACTCAGCCGCGTTTATGGCTGGAAGTAACGCTGTTGGGATTGTTGCCCTCAGCAATTAGAACTCAGCAGCAACCAACAGCCGAACCAGCTAAAAATGTTGCTCAACCACCACAAAATCACCCCCCCCAACCAAGGGCGGGCACGGGGGCACCGCCCCTACAATCGGGGGGAAGTCAGACATCTAATATTGAACAATCTTCAGTTCCCAATTCGCAAAATCATCCACCTCAGTCGCAGCCTATGGCTAATCGGATAGAAAGCACACCTCCTGCTGCAATTCCCGCACCTGTACCAACTGCTGAAACTAATCAAACAAATTATTCCCCGACTAATTGGGCCGATGAAATCGATTTAAATCGAGTGTGGGAACAGGTACTTGACCGCGTGCGGCCGCATGGCACTCAATCGCTGCTTCGCCAACATGGACAGCTAGTAATTTTTAGCAATGATACTGCTCATGTTAAGATTAGTTCGCAGCCGTTGCTCAATATGGTTAAAGACAAAGTAGCTAATATTGAAGAAGCTTTTTTGCAAATTTTTAACCGTCGAGTAACAGTAAAGGTGGGCTTGACAAATCCCGCTGAAACTAAAAGTTCCCGCGCCAAGGATTTGCCTACTTCTAACGGACTTGGTGGCGAAAATCCCAGGAATTCTCATCCTGCAGATGATGCCGGCCAACAGGTGCAGAACTCGGCGGGTTCTGAGATTACAGAGGATTTTTTGGGGAAGGGTAGAGAAGAACAAAAACACCCGCCAGCGCCTGAAAATACCGCCGTTAATGTGCCGGCAATTTCCGAATCGCGATCGCCCACAAACGGTTCTACAGACTCTCAAAATGACTTTAACGCTCAGGCTATAGCGGTGCGTGATGATGCGCGAAATGTCGCGAATTCGACTAGGAAGTTGGCTGATATGTTTGACGGGGAAGTAGTCGATTTGTCGGATGACTTGGAGATTTGGGAGTCGGAAACTTTTAGATTGGAATCTGAACCCGATTTTTCCGAGTTATCTTCTGAGTTAAATGAGGATGATTTTATAGATTGGTAAATGAGAATTGGGAATTGGGAATTGGGAACTGGGAATTGGGAATTGGCTTGACATATAATATTAAGTCCAGTTGATATTACATCTTGCACTATTATTAGGAACGGGCTCTCCGGCCTGTTCCACAATGCTCCGCACTCAAAATCCCGTTTATGCCATAACCGCCTTGGCGGTTGCTATTATACAACCGTTTTCAGGGTTTCCGGCGAGTATGTCGCTCTCCGCTATTTTGAGTTTGGTAGGTATTATCCTGTGGATATCTGTTGGTGTCTGGGATTTTCTGGCTTTGGAACTTACAGAAACCTTGTTTTGGGCTAGGCTGGCAGCACCAGTTATCTTTATTGCTATACTAATACTTGTCCTCCTGTTGAGGTAGAGAAAAAATGAGAAAACTTTTGAGCGAATACGATTTTCCTTTTTTATTAGGTATCGATTTTGAATCAGAATGGAAGAGAGTTTTGACCGTAGTTGAAAAACATCCTTGGTTAACTGTTGATGGGTATTTTCAGACTGAACAACAATACAGCCGTTACAAAATTAGAATGGGGACAGATGCGAGTGAATTTAAGCTGTGGCAAATCGAAGATTGGAATAATAAATATTATCTTGACCAAATTTATCGCTCTCGATATTGGCTGAGTCAAATAGAGTCCATCAAATCATTTAATTATCGACATACAAGTTATGGGTTAAAACACGCTTGTGAAAATTGGTGGGCTAGAAAAAAAAGTAAATTTGGTATTAAAGACACTGGGTCTTATGTTGCTAACGGTTGCTTGATTGTAGCCGCTTTAATTTTAGAATGGAAATTCACTGATACTTACCAAGGACATCAATCCCTCAATGTGTATTTCCCGATTAGTGAAAAAAGTCTAAAACGATTGAAACCCGACGATCTAGATGAAACCGAAAATGACTAAAAATCAACTTCTCTCGCTCCCTAGCTTTGGCCGACTTTTCCTCCTTTCCACAAATAGATTTCATACTGGATTCTTTAGTCTCTCGTTGCGCTGACTTCGTTCAATAATGCTTTAGAGCGGGCTATAAGAACCCACCCCACAAGAAAATTTAATTTTTGTGGAACAGGCATCCTGCCTGTTCCACGAGAATAGTAAAATATCTGAACTTAAGCTGACTCTGGCTTGGGTAGGGAAGAGGGAAGTACCAACAACTCGGCGGTCGATCGCTTCTCGACCATTTCCTTAGTAATCGTACACCGGGCAACATCCTTGCGCGACGGCAACTCGTACATCACATCCAACATCAATTCTTCGACAATTCCCCGCAGCGCCCGTGCTCCAGTTTTGCGGCGGTATGCTTCCTGGGCGATCGCCCGAATCGCCTCTGGCTTAAAGTCCAACTGCACATTATCCATCTTCAGCAGCTTTTGATACTGCTTAACCAAAGCATTGCGCGGCTCAGTCAAAATCGCCATCAACGTTTCCTCATCCAGCGGCTCTAACACCGCCGCCACCGGCACCCGCCCAATAAACTCAGGAATCATCCCAAACTTCACCAAATCATCCGGTTCCAGTTGCTTGAGTACATCAGCAGCCCGCTTTTCCTTCGGCTGAGCTTCTCCCGGCTGAATAAAACCCATTGACTTTTTACCCGTTCTCTGCTCTATCACTTTCTCAAGACCGACAAAAGCACCGCCGCAGATAAACATGATATTGCTAGTGTCAATTTGGATGCAGTCTTGGTAGGGATGCTTACGGCCACCTTGGGGAGGTACATTGGCGATCGTCCCCTCAAGCATTTTCAGCAGCGCCTGCTGTACGCCTTCCCCAGACACATCCCGCGTAATCGAAGGATTTTCGCTCTTGCGGGCTATTTTGTCAATTTCATCAATATAAATAATTCCGCGCTGCGCCTCTTCCACGTCCATATCTGCCACTTGCAGCAGCCGCAGCAAAATATTTTCCACATCTTCCCCGACATAGCCCGCTTCCGTCAGCGTCGTCGCGTCAGCCACCGCAAAGGGCACGTCTAGCATATCTGCCAAAGTCTGAGCCAGCAGAGTTTTGCCGCAACCAGTCGGCCCGATTAACAAAATATTCGATTTTTGCAGTTCTACTTCTTCCGGCGGGTGCTTGCCGCTATTTTTGGCATGGATAAAGCTGAGGCGCTTGTAGTGGTTGTAAACTGCCACCGAGAGCACCTTTTTCGCCTCATCTTGCCCGATCGCATTTTCGTCGAGATAATTTTTAATTTCCCTCGGCTTGGGAATTTGGCTCAGCGACATACTTTTGCCCGAAGTAGCGCGGCGCTTTTGCGTCGTTTCCTGCTTCGGAGGCACCGCCGCTGCGGGTACTGCACTCGAATCAAACAACTCCTCATCTAAAATTTCATTGCACAAGTCAACGCATTCGTCGCAGATATACACCCCAGGGCCTGCGATCAACTTGCGTACTTGCTCTTGAGACTTGCCACAAAACGAACATTTTAGATGGGAGTCGTACTTAGACATAACAGCCTCTTAATTCAGTGCAGTGACATTCTCTCCCGCCGTCGGAAGGTTTTCCTTTTCGATAACTCGATCGACCAAACCGTAATTTTTGGCTTCCTCGGCTGACATAAAAAAGTCGCGCTCTGTATCCGCCTCTAATTTGTCGATCGGTTGACCTGTGTGGTGCGCTAGCAGTTGATTCAGCTTACGCTTATGATAAAGGATTTCTTTGGCTTGAATCTCAATATCAACTGCTTGACCTTGAGCGCCTCCAAGCGGCTGGTGAATCATAATCCGGGAACTCGGAAGAGACATCCGCTTACCGTGGGCTCCTGCTGTCAGTAGAAATGCGCCCATACTCGCTGCCAAACCGTAACAAATCGTCACCACATCCGGGCGGATTTGCTGCATTGTGTCATAAATTGCCATGCCGGCCGTCACCGAGCCGCCGGGGGAATTAATGTACATTTGGACATCTTTTTCTGGGTCTTCGGCATCTAGATACAATAGCTGAGCCACTATCGAGTCAGCAACTTCGTCGGTTACGGGAGTCCCTAAAAACACAATTCGCTCCCGCAGCAAGCGCGAGTAAATGTCAAAGGCTCGCTCGCCCATCCCCGACTGTTCTAGCACCATCGGCACTACATTGCTGGGGCTGGAACTGACATCAAAATCGTTATAGCTTGTAATTAGGTAATTGGAAGATTGAGATACAACCATAAGACACCAGTCAAGGATTCTAGACAATTTGCTGCTGCTGATGAAAGCTTTAAATTAAGCCGCCAGCTTTTAACTATTATGCCTCTTCTGAACAGATATCGGGGGAATGGGGAATGGGGAATGGGGAATGGGGCATTGGGCATTGGGTATAGTCGAGCAAAAATCTTGTGACTATTTAACCCAAATTCAACAGTAGCTCGACATTTAACGTAAAATTCGATCGCACTTCAGATACCTCCGATCGATCCCCGCCGTAGGGACACTCCAATACCCCCTTAGTGTCCACTTAAGATTTCAGCCCGCCAAGTCCACCAGTGGGCCCGCTAGTCCGCCAGGGAATGAATTCCACGGGGCTTATAGCTAAAGTCCTCCCTATGAGGACTAATGAATTATTCAGTCCTCATAGCGAGGACTTTAGCTTTGAGGCAGGGGTTTAAACCCCTGCCGGACTGCGGGTTTAACGTGTTTGTTGACACGAAGAAGGGCTGGCGTGCGGTGTCGCTACTACTTTGATTCTGCGCCCTAATCTTCGCCTACAACTTCAACTTCGACGCTTGTGGCTGCTTCTGAAGTTTCTGCATCATCTGCATCATCTGCATCTGCATCAGATTCTTCTGCGGCAGGAGTCAGTGAGCCTTCTGGTACGAGTTCGATTGTTCCTTTTTCTTCCAACCATTTCAGGGTTTTTTGTTTGAGCAAGTCTTCTGCTACAAATTCCTGCAACCTTTGGGGGTCAAAATCTCCTTTGGGAAACTGCTTTCTGATTTTTGCTACTTCTGCTGCTACTTCTGCTGGTTCAACAGATAAGGATTCCAGCTTGGCTACTTCTGCCAGAGCTAGAGTCTGCTTGAGCCTATCGATTGCTTCCGGGCGCGAGCGTTCCCGCATCGGGCCCATATTTTCTTCGGTAAACAGTTGGTTGATATCTATGCCGTAATTTTTCAATTGGAGGGCTTGTTGATTCAACAAATAATCGATTTCGCGATCGAGCATTGTTTCGGGAATTTCCACTTCTATTAGCTGCGCGAGGGCTGCTGATATAGCTTTTTCCTTATTAGCTGATGTCTTGTTTTCTTGGTCTGCTTTAAACCGAGTTTCGAGCGATTCGCGCAGTTCTGCTAAAGTTTCAAACTCGCTGACTTCTTGGGCGAAGTCGTCGTCCAACTCCGGCAATTCTTTTTCCTTAAGTTCTTTGAGAGTAATCGTAAAGACGGCAGGTTTCCCCGCTAATTCTTCACTGCTATACTCATCTGGGAACTGCACAGAAACTTCTCTAGTTTCTCCTGGATTCATCCCGATCATGCCTTGGATAAAGCCCGGTACAAACTGATTTTCCGATAATTCTACTTGAAAGTCTTCTGCTTGAGCGCCAGGAATTTCTGCGGGAGTTTCGCCTTCGGGTGCTTCCGCAAATCTACCGGAGAAATCAACCAAAGCCGTGTCTCCCAACTGAGCCGGCCGGCCTTCTACAGGGATTAAAGTAGCTTTGTCCGATCGATATTTGGCCAGTACCTCATCTACCTGAGCCTCATCATACTTAGCTTCTTCTGCTTGAAGCTGCAAACCTGTGTACTGACCCATTTTCACTTCGGGTTGTACATCAACCTTCGCCGAAAAAATCAGAGGCTGTTCTGGATCGAACTTCTCTAGTAATTCTTCAAACTCGGTGCGAAGTTCAAAACTGCCAATTGCGGCAATTTTTTCTTGTTCGAGGGCTTTTTGCAGGGAATCATTAATCAAATTTTCCAAAGCCGTCGCCTTCAAACGAGTCTGGCCTAGGCGCTGTAGCAAAACTTGACGGGGAACTTTGCCTTTGCGGAACCCAGGAATATTAACCTCGCGAGCAAATTGTTTAATTACTTGCTCGTAAGCTTGTTTTGACTTTTCTGACGGTACTTCGATTTCCAGACCAATTTGGCTAGCTGGAAGTTTTTCCTGGGTTACTTTCATCGGCTTTTTTGATATTTAACAATAGTGTATTGACACTCCCTGACCTAAAGGACAGGGATTCTTAATTCAGCGACTGACCTTAAAATGTTGCGTCCTTTCGGCAATCCTCAAACTTTTTAACCGTAGAAATCCTACCAATTAACGAGCCTGATTCGCAGTCATCCCTTCTTGGTCTATCTCCAAAAGCGTACTAGGATATTTACCTAGAGTTCGGGTATGCCCTACCCTACTTAACAAGACTAAATAGTTTGTTTCTCTGGTTAAAGGAACTGTGTTAAGCCCCTAGCTGTTTATAGAGTTTTCGCCGCTCTTTGTCCCCCGGTTTACGCGCCAAAGTGTGTCGTTAACTGTTTTTATGCACTAGGGCGCAGGAGTTTAACCTTGACTACTCTAGAATACTAGAAATTTCCTGACTTTTAGGAAGGGATTTAAGAAATTAAAGCCGTCCTAGAAGGACAGGGTTTTAGACCCAATTTCCTTGATAAAATACATACAAATCTGACTTTGCCTGCATTTTAATTTGGTACGCTTTGACTCGTAACGGCACAACTACAACACCTTTACCGGATGAGACTGTAAGTCATTGCCGGCTACTTTTTTGGCTCTTGCCAAATAGTTTTGGTTTGAGGATACTAGCTTTTGCTGCTAGGAATGTGGAGGTTAAGTCCACTAATTGCCGATGCACCATAGCACATATCGCCCTGTGATGTCAATCTTGCCGGTCTCTGCGGCCAGTCAAAGTCAATGGATGCGCCTGCGAAAATGCAGATATATCGCAAAACTTAACCGGATGCGGATTGGGCGTGGGCGAGCGACAAAAGATGCTAAACTGGCATTGGGTACGATCGCACGTCGCATTCAGGAAGTTCGATCTGCCTTTTCGCTTAACTGCACCATTGCTATCCTCTCATGCTCCTGATGTCGCATAACATTAATTAAGTTTGATATTGAGAATTGCAGTTATTTAAATTTTTGATTTCGATCGTTTAGACTTTAATTTGTGGAGGAAACTAATTTGTCTCAATCCTATCGAGTTGCCATTTTAGGGGCTACCGGCGCAGTCGGAGCCGAGTTGCTAGAACTCTTGCACAGCAGGAGTTTTCCGATTTCTAACTTGAAGCTGCTGGCTTCGGAACGTTCAGCAGGCACAACTTTGCCTTTTGGCGGCGAGATGCTGTCGGTCGAAGCAGTTTCGGCGCGATCGTTTGATAACGTAGATCTGGTGCTCGCCTCTGCCGGCGGCTCTACTTCTAAATTATGGGCTCCGCAAGCAGTGGCAGCCGGAGCAGTGGTAATTGACAATTCTAGCGCTTTCCGCATGGATGCGAACGTACCGCTAGTGGTTCCAGAAGTCAATCCCCAAGCGGCGGCAGCTCACCGAGGTATAATTGCTAATCCCAACTGCACGACTATTTTGATGGCAGTTGCCGTTTGGCCGCTTCACAAAGTTAGGCCGATACAGCGCATAGTTGTAGCGACTTACCAGTCAGCCAGCGGCGCGGGGGCGAGGGCAATGGAGGAAATGAAAGCTCAAGCAAGAGCAATTTTGCAGGGGGAAACGCCCCAAACAGATATATTTCCCTACCCCTTAGCATTTAATTTGTTTCCGCACAACACCCCGATTAATGATTTGGGGTATTGTGAAGAAGAGATGAAAATGGTAAACGAAACTCGGAAGATATTTGGTACGGACGAGATTAAAATTACGGCAACTTGTGTGCGGGTTCCCGTACTGCGGGCTCATTCGGAAGCGATTAATCTAGAGTTTGCAGAGCCTTTTAGCGCGATCGAGGCCAGGGAAATCTTAAAGCAGGCAAGCGGGGTTAAGCTGGTAGAAGACTGGCAAGCTAATTATTTCCCGATGCCGGTCGAGGCCAGCGGTAAGGATGACGTGTTAGTCGGCAGGATTCGCCAAGATATTTCTCACCCCTGCGGGTTGGAAATGTGGCTGTCGGGCGATCAAATTCGCAAAGGGGCGGCTTTAAATGCGGTGCAGATAGCTGAGTTGCTGGCCCAAAAAGATTTGTTGCGAACCCAAGTGGCGGCGGCTTCTACTTAGGGGGAACCCTGGCAATTGGGAAATTGAAATTGGGGATTTTAGATCAACCTTTCATCTGAAATCAAAAATTTAAAATCAAACATCAACAGTCTAAAATCGGAGAAAGTGTGGTAAAGTTTGGACGGGTTCTGACTGCAATGATTACGCCGTTTAAGGAAGACGGCAGCGTTAACTATGCGGTAGCAGAAAAATTGGCAGTTCATTTAGCCGATCGCGGTACAGATAGCCTGGTAGTGTGCGGCACTACTGGCGAGTCTCCCACTATGACATGGGATGAAGAGTACGAATTATTTCAGGTGGTACAAAAGGCGGTGGCCGGTAAGGCGTTGGTAATCGCAGGAGCCGGATCGAATTCTACTTCAGAAGCAGTCGCAGCTACCCAAAAAGCAGCTAGACTAGGGTTAGATGGTTGTTTGCAGGTGGTTCCTTATTACAACAAGCCGCCGCAAGAAGGTTTATATAATCATTTTCGGGCGATCGCGCAATCTGCTCCAGAATTGCCTATAATGTTATATAACATCCCCGGTCGCACTGGTCAGAATATGTTGCCGGAGACGGTGGCTAGATTGGCAGAAATCCCCAACATTGTGGCCGTAAAAGAAGCCAGTGGCAACTTGGATCAAGCAAGTCAAATTCGGTGCTTGACATCCCCTGAATTTGCCATCTATTCTGGAGATGATTCCCTAACTTTGCCAATGTTGGCGGTAGGAGGATCTGGTGTAGTTAGCGTAGCCAGCCATCTGGTAGGAGAGCAACTGCAACAGATGATCAAAGCTTTCGAGGCCGGTCAAGTTCAAGTCGCTACCCAGATTCACTTGCAACTTTTTGACCTGTTTAAAGCTCTTTTTCTCACCACAAATCCCATTCCCGTCAAGACAGCTCTCAAACTTCAAGGCTGGGATGTAGGCTCCACCCGTCCGCCCCTGTGCGATCCGCCCGTTGAGGTAACTCAAAAGTTAAAGGACGTACTGAGTCAGCTAGCAGCAGTATCAGCTAGCTAGACGAGCGGGAACGAGTTTTCAGACAACTGAATATTGGTTGTGATAAGTCATTAGTTGTTAGTCATTAGTCATTAGTAATTAACTGTTAGTAATTAGCTAACAGTCAAAAAGTAAAGACTGAGGATTAAAGACTGAAGGCAAAAGACAACTGACTGTAGGGGATAGTAAAACCCCGTAGGGGAGTTTTCCACAAATATCTTGGAAAAAATCGCCCCCATCAACGAACAACAGATAAAAACCTCCCAAAAAGCTTGTCTTGAACAGGCAGGATGCCTGTTCCACAGGGATTATTGGAGAGGTATAGACAGTAGGCGACAGACGACAGACAACAGTCAACAGTCAACAGTCAACAGTCAACAGTTAACAGACCAATAACAAAAATAACTAACAAAGGATACGCATGATCAAAAATACAACTGCATCTGCTCTAAAAGTTATTCCCCTCGGCGGGCTGCACGAAATCGGTAAAAACACTTGTGTGTTCGAGTACGGCGACGAAATCATTCTTTTAGATGCCGGTTTAGCGTTCCCGACAGATGGAATGCACGGGGTAAATATTGTCCTCCCAGACATGACTTACCTGCGGGAAAACAGCCACAAAATTAAAGGTATGATCGTGACTCACGGTCACGAAGACCACATAGGTGGTATCCCTTATCACCTCAAACAATTTGAAATTCCGGTCATCTACGGCCCCCGTTTGGCGATGGCTTTGCTAGCCGGAAAACTCGAAGAAGCCGGAGTGTCTCACCGCACTGAATTGAGAACGGTTCGACCCAGGGATACTGTCAGAATTGGCAAGAATTTCTTAGTAGAATACATCCGCAACACTCACTCGATGGCCGACAGTTTTACTGTGGCAATTCACACTCCCGTGGGAATTGTGATCCACACCGGAGACTTTAAAATTGACCACACTCCTGTAGACGGCGAGCATTTTGATTTGCAAAAGCTAGCGGAGTACGGCGAAAGAGGCGTGTTGTGCTTGATTAGCGATTCTACTAACTCGGAAGTTCCCGGTTTTACCGCTTCGGAAGGTTCTGTGGCGCCGAATTTAGACAGAATTATCGCTCAAGCACCGGGAAGAGTGCTGCTGACGACTTTTGCTTCGTCGGTACACCGATTGCAAATTGTTTTGGACTTGGCTAAGAAAAACAATCGGTATGTGGGAGTGGTTGGCCGGTCGATGCTTAACGTCATCGCTCACTGCCGCAATCTCGGCTACATCAAATGCGAAGATAGTATTTTCAAACCGCTGAAAGAAATCCGCAATTTGGCTGAAGACAAGGTGCTGATTTTAACTACAGGTTCCCAAGGCGAACCAATGGCGGCGATGACTCGCATTGCTAACGGCGAACATCACGAACTGAAAATCAGAAAGGGCGATACAGTCATTTTCTCGGCTAATCCGATTCCCGGAAATACGATCGCAGTGGTAAACACGATCGATAAACTGATGATGCTGGGAGCACACGTGGTTTACGGCCGCGATAAAGGCATTCACGTTTCGGGTCACGGTTGTCAAGAAGACCAAAAGTTAATGATTAACATGACTCGTCCCAAGTTCTTCTTGCCAGTGCACGGGGAACACCGGATGCTGATCCAGCACTCCAAGACGGCTCAAAGCATGGGCATTCCCGCTAGCAATATGGTGGTTATTGATAACGGCGATGTCGTAGAATTGACCGAAAATTCGATGCGAGTCGCTGGTCAAGTGCCTTCAGGAATTGAATTGGTAGATGCTTCTCGATCGGGCGTGGTCAAAGCTAGCGTCCTCAAGGAACGTCAGCAGTTAGCCGGAGATGGCGTTGTAACGGTAGCGGCGGCTTTGAATTGGGAAGGCAAATTAGTTGCCAAACCAGAAGTTCACTTGAAAGGTGTAGTGACATCAGCCGATCGCGCGGAGGTGATCGGATTAATCACTCAAACCATTGAAACAGTTTTGAGCGATCGCTGGTCAGAATTTGTAAAACCCGCGACTGCTGACTCGCAAGTTGACATTGACTGGGTAGGAGTTCAAACGCAAATAGAAAAGGCAATTGGGCGAGTGATGCGCCGGGAACTGCAAAGCAATCCGCTGCTGGTATTCCTGATGCAAATTCCAGAAGAA
Source organism: Microcoleus sp. T3_B1 (assembly GCF_036700445.1). Lineage (NCBI taxonomy): Bacteria > Bacillati > Cyanobacteriota > Cyanophyceae > Oscillatoriales > Microcoleaceae > Microcoleus > Microcoleus sp. T3_B1. The sequence goes on along the minus strand of NZ_JAUBOX010000001.1, from coordinate 38,709 downwards.
GCAGTGCGATCGGAAAAAGCAGCAGTATCTCCAGGTGCCCTGGAAGCACCTAAGCTATTATCATCGCCATCATCGGCATCGCCATCCTTGCCATCCCCATCCTTGCCATCTCCTGCCAATCAGGTGACTGGCCGGCGCCGTCCCCGGACTGCTGCAAGGGCAGCTTCCTAGTGCGATAATTTTCTGACGCACTGCGGACAAAGAAATAAGTTTTAGGTTTGTAGTTGCGCTTGGGTACCCAAGCGCAGCTACCAACCTACATTTGATTTCCTAAAACGCAAATGAACGCAGATAGATTTAAATAACTATCTGCGTTCATTTGCGTTCGTCTGCCTCAATCTGCGGTTAAAAATTAATCAGCCACCAGCAACAGCAGGAACAATGCTGACTTCATCGCCATCTTGGAGGGCTGTTTTTGAGCCATCCAAAAAGCGGATGTCTTCGCTGTTGACGTAGAAGTTGAGAAATCTGCGGGGTTCTCCCTTTTCGTCGCACAGGCTTTTTTTGATGCCAGGACAATTGGTTTCCAGGGATTCAATTAGTTCGGAAATGTTATCGCCGGCGCATTCGATCGTGGCTTGATTGTTGGTAAATTTTTGCAGGGGAGTGGGAATTAAAACTTTGACGGTCATTTTTTTAGTCCTTAGTCAGTAGTCAGTAGTCAGTAGTCAGTAGTCAGTAGTCCTTAGTCAGTAGTCCTTAGTCAGTAGTCAGCAGCTTAATAACTAATAACTAATGACTAATGACTGATGACTATTAATCAGTAGTCCTTAGTCAGTAGTCAGCAGCTTAATAACTAATAACTAATGACTAATGACTGATGACTATTAATCAGTAGTCCTCAGTCATTAGTCAACAGCTTAATAACTAATAACTAATGACTAATGACTGATGACTAATGACTATTAAACCGAAACTTGTTGCCATTCCAAGCGTTCGAGCGTGCGGGCGCGTTCTAGGGCGCGCTCGAACGCTTCTAGTTTCGGTTCGAGGGTGATGGGTTCGCCGATGTAGCCTTGAACTGCTTCTTGCGTTTTCAAACCGTTGCCGGTGATGTAAGCGACGGTGGTTTCATCGGGATTGATTTTACCTGCTTCTACAAGTTTCTTCAAGACTGCGATGGTCGTGCCGCCTGCGGTTTCTGTGAATATGCCTTCAGTTTCTGCTAGCAGTTTCATGCCTTCGATGATTTCGGTGTCGCTGACGGATTCAATGTTGCCGTTGGTTTTGCGGGCGATTTCCAAGGCGTACATACCGTCGGCTGGATTGCCGATCGCGATCGACTTAGCAATTGTATTCGGTTTCACCGGTTTGACGAAATCACGGCCTTCGCGGAAGGCTTGGGCGATGGGGGAACAGCCGTCAGCTTGGGCGCCGCTGAATCGGACTTTCTTTTCATCAACTAAACCGACTTCGATGAATTCTTGAAAACCTTTGTAAATTTTTGTGAACAAAGAGCCGGAGGCGAGGGGAGCGACGATGTGATCGGGCAATTGCCAGCCTAGTTGTTCGGCAACTTCGTAACCGAGGGTTTTGGAGCCTTCGGAATAGTAGGGACGCAAGTTGATATTGACAAATCCCCAGCCATGTGTATTGGCGACTTCGCAACAGAGACGGTTAACTTGGTCGTAGTTGCCGTGAACTGCCATGACAGTTGGATTGTAAATCAGAGTGCCGAGGACTTTGCCTGCTTCTAAGTCGGAGGGGATGAAGACTACGCAGTCGAGTCCGGCGTGGGCGGCGATCGCAGCCGTAGAGTTAGCTAAATTGCCGGTGCTGGCACAGGATACCGTTGTGAAACCCAATTCTCTCGCTCTGCTGAGGGCGACTGACACCACTCTGTCTTTAAAGCTGAGAGTGGGCATATTGACGGCATCGTTTTTAATATAAAGATTTTTTAGACCGAGGCGACGCGCCAACCGGTGGGATTTTAATAGAGGAGTCATCCCAGTGCCGACATCGATGACGTTATCTGTAGCGACTGGTAAAAATGCGCGGTAGCGCCAGATCGAGTTGGGGCCGGCTGCGATGGTTTGGCGAGTGACGGTGCGGCGGATGGCGTCGTAGTCGTACTTGACTTCAAGCGGGCCAAAACAGCAATCGCAGACGTGCTTGGCTTGGAGTTCGTACTCTTCGCCGCATTCTTTACATTTGAGGGCTGTGAAGGTTGCTGCTGTGGATTGGGTTCTGGTCGCCTGGGTCATAGCTCAACTCTCTAGTTTTGCGATGTTTGTTAATTCTTTTCGCAGAATACCACGCTCAAATTAGTGCGTCAACCATACCCGATTTTTTTAGTCGGGATTGATTTTTCAATTAAAGAGTGGTGTATTTAACTTTGATATTTGCGCGGGCGGGACGCCCACACCACAAGGATTTGAGTTGTTTTCACGATCGGGTTCTTAATCCAGATTGTCAGCCCTGCACGCAAGCCCGATCGAGCTCAAGGATGATTTGCCGACGAAATTGTTACAAAACTTAATAAATCTTTTTTGGGCTAAGAATTGGGCAGTCGTGCGATCGAACACAACTACAAAACCTCGAATTTTTGATTAACTGAGATATTGCACCCTTCTCGCTTAACAGGCAAGATGCCTGTTCCACAACAAAATTCATTCTTTGTGGAACAGGCATCTTGCCTGTTCCTAAAAAGCTTATTGACAATGGTGCAACATTTCAGATGAACCAACTTAGCCTACCCGCCGCTGACGGGAGGGATGAGGACAACTTCGTCACCGTCTTGGAGGATGGTGTCGGGGGAGACGAATTCCAGGTTGAGGCCAAAGCGGGTGCGATCGCGCCATTGTTCTAATTGAGGATATTGGGCGATCGAGCTTTCGAGCACTTGAGACACTGGGGTTTCGGGAGGAAGTTCTAAGGTAAGTTCCGAAACGCCGTAGGCTTCACCGAAGGCGGCAAACAGTTTAACGGTAATGGTAATCGAAGAGTTAGACACGGCTGTTGAGTGCGATCGACGGTTGGGCAATTATCAACTACACCATACAATTAATTAGGAATTAGGCGCGCCGAGGCTTAGAATTGAAAGCGGCAACCTCTAGTTAAGTTTTACCCCATCGGGTAAAGATGATAGTTGATTGCAGCAAAAAGTCTTAACCGGATTGTATGCCGATCGCTCTCACCAACCAGGCGTTAGAAGCAGTTGGCATCCACTTAGATGCAGCTAGCTAACGTCTAGTTGGCTGCTGTTGAGGCTAATGCGAGAATAATTTTTGAGGATGGGGTATAGATACTTTACCGTAATTGTGGGAGAGTACAAAAAGATCCCACTAAATTTAGCAGGCAACAACGCAGACAAGGGCCTGTAAACCCGCTTCTCCTGACGAAAAATCAGGTTATCAAGTGCGGCTTGGAATAGTCAAACCTTTGCCCTGCTTAGCAAGCTAGCCGTTCTATCTAAGAAGAATACTGAAGTTAACGCGATAGAGATATATGGCAAATAACGAGTTTAAAGTGCTTCAAATTATTGAAGCTAAAGGCTGGTATGCCTTTGGGAGTACGAAGCAAAACCAGCACGTTGAGAGATGGGTAAGACCTGTTGTGTGTTGGGTTTTAATAGAAGATAAAAAAAAGCGACGGGTTGTGACAGCTACCGCTAGCTATCAGATCCAGATTGACGACAAAGAAGTCGAGTTTTTTGCCCACGAAAGCGAAATTCAGGATCTGGATAGTCTCCCGAAGTCTGTCTCGGTATCGGAATTTCTGAAAACAGAAGATTGAGAGAAGGGCAAAAGGAGCTGATTTAACAAGTTATTAATTATTCCTTAGTGATTCCTTAAACTTGCTGTCGGATTCTATTTCAATGAGAGGCAGAACTCTAGATTGGGGACAGGGGCAGATGGGAACAGGGGGAGAATTTATATTTTTGCCTTCCCTTCAGCATCTTGTACCCAATGCCGGAAGTAGCCCAAAAAATAAAGAGGCCGGAAGATTGCAGGCAATGCCAACGCGCTTCCGACCTTGCTGAATAACAGGGTATGCATATGTTTTTACAGTATGGCAGGGAGGCTTTTGAGATATCAAGAGGACTATTGCAATCACCCACTTTTGCTTTCAGGCTGTGTTTGCGAGGTTCATACTATTTTAGACTGAGAATTTGAAAATTGAGAGGGGGGAGGCTTACAGGTCAAGGATTCTAGCTATTTATCTGTAGCGGGGGCTACAAAAAATGGTGGCATTGGCGGACGATCGCACATTCTCGCTAAATTGTTTGCACTCAAAGCTGAAAGTTCGATCGCCACCTGCAACTGCTGCGACTTCAAACCCCACTAACAACAGGTTCAGGCTTCTGCTGCGACATCCGCCGCCCCAGCAGGGCCATCCGCACGCCGCCGGCCGGCCCTAAAGTCACCCCTCGGCGTTTGGCCTGTACGGGCTTTTTCTCGGCCAATACTAGGTCGAAATCCCGCAAAATGGTTGCCAACACGAGTTTCATCTCCAACTGCGCCAGCGCCAAGCCGATACAGCGGCGGCTGCCGCCTCCAAAGGGCAAATACTCGTAAGGCGAGAATTGTCTCTCCAAAAACCGTTCCGGTTTAAATTGCAGCGGTTCTGGATACAAATCCTCCCGTCTGTGAGTCAAATAAATCGAGCCGACGACAACTGTGCCCGGTTCGAGTTGATGTCCCATCAGTTCCACGGGCGTGAGAACTTCTCGCGGAAACGTCAGCATTGCCACGGGGTAAATTCGCAGCGTCTCCTGACAAACTGCACTCAGGTAAGGTAAGCGGAAAATCTCCATCGGGTCGGGATTTTCCCCCAAACTGTCCAATTCTTGCAGCAACTTCTGGCGCACCGAGGGCAGGTGGTGAATCCAGTAAAACGCCCAAGCTAGGGCCGTTGCTGTGGTTTCGTGGCCTGCCAGCAGCAGCGTCATCAACTCGTCGCGCAATTCTTCCTTCGTCATTGGTTGCCCGTTTTCGTCGCGCGCGGCCATCATTAAGCTGAGAATGTCGGTGCGGCTGGCGTCTGGTTGCTGTGTGCGTTCTTCAATTTCCGCGTCGATGAGTGCGTCAACTTTCCGCTGCCGCTGTTTCATGCGTCCCCAAGGACTCCAAGATCCCCAATCTTGCTGCATCCAGCCGAAAAACAGTATGCTCGATCGCAGGGGAGAGTTGGTCATATCGACGACTGAGGCAAGTAGTGGTCTGAGTGCTTGTAACCGCGGCCCGTCATCCATGCCGAAGACAGCTTGCAAGATTACCCGCATGGTGACTTCCTGCATGGCGCTGCGGGCCACAAAAGGTCGATCGGCCGACCATTTGCTGGCAACATCTTGAGCTATATCGCAAATTAGTTGACCGTAATTCCGCATCCGTTCCCCGTGAAAGGGTGGCATCAATAATTGGCGCTGGCGTTTGTGCCTTTCTCCTGAGAGGAGAAACATGGATTGTTCTCCCAGCAGGGGTTTGAGGAGGCTGTTCAGGCGGCCTGGAGCGTGAAACGCGTTGCTGTTGAGCATCTCCTGGATAGCTTGCGGGTGGCTGATCATCACCAATGGTTTCCCGTTGTTCACTTGAGCCGTGAAAATGTCGCCGTATTGTTTGGCACATTTATCCATGTATGTCAGCGGATCGCCGATCCATTGAATTAGCTGCACGAAGCGGGGGCTTTTGGGGCCGTCAGGTAGTGTCATAGGAATTACCGGGGTTTTGGTCACAGGACTTAGCAGCATCAAAAAACCTCAAAGGGTTTGAAGGTTTATTTAATCCCTCCCAACCCTTGTTTTTAAGGGGAGAATTGCGTAAGTCCCATCTCCAATAATTTTAACTATCAGCCGGGAAGTCCCTCGGTATATTTAGAGGGGATGAATCTGAGCGCTACGCGAAGTACCCCGAATAAATTACCGAGCGTGATGTCCAGAAGCGTCGGGTGTCGCGGACGGAAACCGACAATTAAACATTGCAAGTACCTTAAATTTTGATGTACTTTCTAAATATTAAATCAAAAGAAATGGTACATTAAGGTAGGTCGAAAAAGGAGTTTCCGATGCAACTCACATACAAATACCGCCTCAAACCCACCAAAGCCCAATTAGCAACAATTGTGGCTCATTTAGAACTCTGTCGTCGGCAGTACAACTACCGACTTGGCGAAAGATTTAGATGGTGGGAAGCCACGAGAACACCTATCAATGCCTGCCCCCTGATTGTTTCGATAGTTACTGTTGAGGAAATTTATCAAAATATTCCTTTAACTAGGGTGCAGACTAGGGATGGTAGAAAAAAGGATGAATCAGGCAATCCTTTAACTAAAAAAGGTGAGGTTTTCTCGAACATTGAAGGCGGATATGTACAGTGGCAAACCATACAGCTTGCCGACATGAAAAACACTAAAAAGCAATTTCCTGATTATAAAGTGTTGGATTCTCAGGTTTTACAGGATGTCGTCAACAGGGTTGAAACTTCCTTTTCAAATTTTACAACGCCCGACAAAAATGGCAATCGTAGAGGCAAGCCCAAGTTCAAAGGACTTCACTACTACAAATCTTTCACTTATCCTCAATTAGACAATCTTGACATTATTAAGGATGAGCAGAATAGGATTTGTATTGACCTCGCAAAAATAGGTCAAGTACCGATGGTTTTCCATCGTCCAATACCAACAGGATTTAAGGTTAAGACGGGAACGGTTATTCGAGAAGCGGATGGGTGGTATATTTCCTTAACGCTAGAAGATAAGACTGTTCCCGTAACGGTTGCAGAAATTCAACCAACTGATAAAAATACTCTTGGTATCGACTTGGGAATCACGAATTACATTTACCTTTCCAATGGTGAAAGAGTTGAAAATCCTAGATTTTTGAGAAAATCTGCCCAGAAATTAGCAAAACTTCAAGCGAAGCTGGCTAGTAGGGTTAAAGGTTCTAAGCCTTGGAAAATAATCAAGGATAAGATTTCTCAACTTCACCAGTTTATAGCTAGATATAGAGTAGATTTTCAATTCAAAACGGCACAGGAGCTATTCGGCAAATGTGATGTTTTAGTTGTTGAAGATTTGAGTGTCAAAAATCTGACTAGACGTGCCAAGCCGAAGACTGACATTGAGAATGGTAGCTTGGTTTATTTACCTAATGGTCAATCAGCTAAAAGTGGTTTGAATAAATCCATGCTTGATGCTGCTCACGGACAATTCGCCAGCGTCCTCAAATATGTTGCCTGGAAATTAGGTAAAAGCGTTTTATTTGTTGACCCCAAAGGCACATCTGGGCATTGCTGGAATTGCCTTAATAAAGTACCAAAAGAATTGTCGGAGCGATGGCATTATTGCCAGTGCGGAGAATCCTTAGATCGAGATGAAAATTCAGCCAAACTTATAAGAAGGATTGGTCTAACTTACGAAAGTGGCGGGGGAACTCCGTCACTCAAAAAAGCCTTTGAACAAAAGGAAAAAGAAGCCTGCGGTCTAACGGTACTCCGTTGACCGTCAGGTTAGTTCACTAGCTTATTCTTTAACCGTGTTCAAAATGTCCTCCCCAAGCTCTGTAAAACGCACAGTTTTGATTTGCCAAGGAGCATAACTGGTTAAAGTTTGGCGCAGCCCACCGAACAAACCTAACATCTGACAACTCGACAGATTTTGCAATTTCTGCCGCGAATTTCCCGATGCTCGCAGATCCACGGTAGCTATTCCGAGGTCGCGATCGATCTTGAGGCGATAACCAGCCAAACCAAGACTATCGAAAATCTGCTGCTTTAACACTTCATTAACCGCCGATGACATTAACTGATTCTCTGGGCCTGTAACTGTTTCCTGCTTCAGAGTTTGACACAAATTATCTACCTTATAAACCGTAACGGTGGCAGTATTTTCTGAGAGGGCAGCACTGCCTAAAACTGAGGCAACAGAGTTAGAAGGCTGCGTTAATTGACTCGATCGAGCCTCAATTTGATTTCCCGTTAGCTGTAGGTGTTGGAAATGAGGGGCGCTGGCTGAGAGTTGCCTCTGGTTTTCGGTTGAGGTAGCTGCATCTGAGCTAGAACAACTGCTACCGCCCATCAAAATTAACCAAACGCCTAAATATCCTAACTGTTTGCAGATAAGGTTCATAGTTTTTAATATTCCACTAAACGTCAGTGTATGGAGGGTGAATTTTGGTGGTAGAAAGCACTTAGACCCTGATTACACTCACTTAGAAGTATTTCCCGCAGTACGGAGATGAAAACAAGTTAAGAGTTCTTTTTAATACCTGGATTTTAGTGTTATCTCCAGCAAGATGGGTTTTACCCTTCAGTGCAGTAACCCAGGAGTCTACCTGTCTCAGCAGATCAAGCTCGCGACCGAGCACGTAAGTGATATCAAATATCGTGTCACTAGGTGTGATGTACCCTTGCAATTCGAGCCATTCCAATATCTGAGGCAAAGAGCCTCTTTCCGGTTTGCGACAGCCCGAGCTGGATTAGTAGTAATGAGGACAGAATTGCGACTTGCGCGGGCATTTTAAGCTCGGCTTCGGAGCGTTTTTTTTAACAGCGCCGAAATCGCCGTTAGAGGAAACGTGCAAGTCGCGAACAATATCAAAACTTACGCATCAAGAGCAAAAAAACCGGGTTTTTTAACCAGGCATAAGGGCTACAACGAAATGTTTTCGTAAAAAAAACAGGTTTCTGGTCAAGTCGCGAAGAACATAATTTCCAAGTCAGCGGAGTTGTAACGAACAAGCGTGTCAAGGGTGTTATCGCAGCATTCGGTGATTTTTGTGCCGAATCTCATAAAACACAGGGAAAAAATCATGAGACAGCAATTATTGACAAAAGTTTTGGTGGCAACAGCCATCGCCCTCAGCGGCCTGACGGTTGCTTCTGGATCGAGTTACGGTCGGCAAGTACCGGGGGAAAGTGGATTTTGGTGTAACACCTCGACCCGTGCGCCGGTGACAGTGTACCAAAACGCTCAAGGTGCCGTAGAGCCTTGGATTGAGTGGACTTCCGATTATTTCTCCGGTTCTGGCTACGATCCGGCCACTCGGTGTCAATTAGTGAGTCAACGCCTCGAAACCTATCGCCGCCAACGAATGCTTAAGTACATTACTGCGGGCCAAATGAACGGCCAGAACGTCATCTGCACGGCGAATCAAGTCAATGGGCGGTGTCAAAATTTGATTTATACCCTCAGACCTGGCCAAGACCCGATCGGCTCTTTGTATAATTTGTTGGCTTGGCGCCAAGGATATGTCGGGATGCCGTCTTTTGATGAAAGCAGTAAAATTCCTTACATTGATGTCAGGGAAAAGCTAGGGGAAAACACTGTTGATGGCGTGCAACTGCCCCCTTTTCCCCACCGTTCCGACAGCCTTAAAGATTGGCAAATTTTCCATCCGATCGCCAATTCCAAGGATTGAGGTGGAAAATTTGGTGCGTCAAACAGCGCTACGCATCCCGACGGGAATATCTCCTGGTTCTGGGACGATCGTCCGGCAGCATGGCCAAAGCTATACGGTGCTGACTAAATAGCACGTTGTGGCGATCGGACTTGTCACCGACGACTGCCTCCTCTACCCACTGCTAGCAGTTCTGAGCCGGCTGGGCAATACCGATCTGGCGATCGTTCTGTTTCGCAGCGCGATCGAGTATAAAATAGCACGCTTAAGCCTTGAGGCAGGAGCGGTGTCTGAGGCAATGCTGGTAGTCGGCTTTCCTGCGGGTGCTGAGGTTGGGAGTTTCGCTGACCACGAATTTCAAAGGTGGTACCCGCCACGTGATTTATCCGTCGAGTCAATCCAAAATCGAAAATCGAAAATCCTCAAGCCCCCGCATTTATCCGTGGGGTCGCCTCTAAAATCTAAAATCTAAAATCTAAAATCGATGGACGCGGGCTTCGTTTCGGTGCTGCTACCCAAATCTTTGCCTCACGGTTATAGCTTGGGTTATACCAATGAGGTTAAAATCGGTATGAGCCGCGACCCGATTTTTCATGCCAAAGGTTTCTTGGTGGGGATTAACTGTAGGGGCAAGTATCGAGATCCAAATTTTGGCGTTTATGCTTTTTAAGATGGAAGTGAACCAACAGCGGAATTATTGGAAAAAATGGTTAAATCCAGTTGGGGAATTCCGATTAGTACAGCAGTTCTCAATCTTGGTGAGGTATGCCGACGGAGGCCTATGCTCTATGCGCTATGCCCTATGCCCGCGAGAGCACCTCATGTTACTGAGAAAGGCTATATATATTGGCAGTTCGCCTCGTTTCATCTAGGGAGTTATCGATGAATGTGTGGAGTTTGCGGTTTGACGCGCTGACAATCATCTTGACAGGTGCATTAACAGTGACGGCGGTTGTTAGCCAACAATATGCTGCCTGTGCCAAAACAGCCGAAGAAATTGCCCAGCTAGCGACGTTGACAACTGTGGAAGTCAACAATACGCTGGGTTTTTTTGCTAGTGGATCGGGAGTAATTATTGCCAAACAGGGTAATATTTACACTGTTCTGACAGCTAATCATGTGGTGGCAAGCCTCGCTCAAAAATACAGCATTCGCACTCATTTGGAGAAGGACTATGCTGCGATTAGAATACAGCGCCTACCTAAAAATGACACGGATATAGACTTGGCTTTGATACAGTTTCAGAGCCGAGAACAGTATCCAGTAGCACCAATGGGCGAGTCAGAACGTGCTGTTGTTGGTTCTGCTATTTACGTTTCGGGCTATCCGCTGCCAATTTCGGGAGTTGAACGAAAACTTGAGTTTACTACTGGTATCATCTCTTCTCGCTTGGGCCGCGCCTCATCAGGGTATCGTCTGCGCTACCAAGCTGTAACCAGGCGCGGGATGAGCGGCGGGCCTGTATTTGATGCTGATGGCAGGGTAATAGGAATTCACGGCCAGGGGGATACTGTTGGCACAATTAGAAGTCAGTGGAACGGTCAGATTGAGGAGATAAAAACCGGGTTGAACGCGGCAATCCCGATCGATGCTTTTAGGGAGTTGCTATCACAAAATAAGCGTAACGGCTTGGATATTCTCAGCAATCTTTCTATCAGCAGCGCCTCTGGTCAAAACCAACCGAATCTGGGTTATGGAGGATTTGTGTGCGATACCTCCACGGGCGAGCCGGTGACTGTGTATCAAAATCCGCAAGGGTTCAGGGAGCCTTGGATTCGCTGGAATTCTAATTTCTTTTCTAGTTCTGGCTACGATCCTCTAACTCGCTGCCAACAAGTGACTCAGCGCCTTGAGAATTATAACAGAAATAAACAGCTAAATTATGTGACTGTGGGTATTGTAAATAACCAGAAAGCGATTTGCACGACTAGCCGCGTTAATGGGCCTTGCGAAGGTTTGATCTACACGCTGCGCCGCGATCAAGATCCGACTCCTGCACTAAGCAGTTTTTTTGTTTGGCTGCGGAATCAAAAGGCTGTGCCTTCTCTTTCTGAAAGCGGTACTGTGCTGTATATCGATGTCCGGGAACGGCTGGAACAATTTTAGATTGGCGATTTAAGATTTTAGAGGGATGAGTAATGGGTAAACACAGAACCCCGGCTTTTTTTTATAAGTCGGGGCTCTCAAACAACTACTTATTAGCTGAAAATTTGAGATATTTTACTTATTTATCACTGACATAATAGAACTCATGATTTTTTGGAACACGGAAGCTATAAAATTACTCTTACATTAATCTAACTCAAATTTTTCAGGTATCAAGCATGACAGCAACTACCCCGCAGGCAACGTCAACAACGCCCGCTTTTTGCGAAGGCATTCAATATTTTTCTGAAACAGTCCCTGGTTTTGATACTTATGGGAAAACACCTGCGATCGCCGAGGGGAGCAAGTCGATCGCCGATCCTGCCGATCCCGTCGCCGTCTTTCAAACGATGCTGGGAGCAGACGCCCTGCGGTACCTGACGCTGCAAGTCACCGCCAGCAAGGCATCGGGACATCCGGGGGGTTTTGCTAGCCAAGCTGAGGCCTATGCCGCTTTGGTGATGCTGGGACACAAGAACATTGTCACCGAAGTGGGCCATCACGCCCCCGGCTTTTACAGCGCCATGTTTCTCGATCGATCTTTAGAGGATATGGGAATTTTCAACGTGCAGCAAGTGCGCGATAAATTCCGAGAAAAAGACGGTTTATTAGGACATCTTTCCGGTTTCATTCCCGGCCTTTTAGCACCGGCCGGCCCCCTCGGACAAGGGCAGCATTTCGCAATGGCTGGAGCGCTTTTGCACCCCGACAAACTGTTTGCTTTCACAATGGGCGACGGCGGCATGGGCGAACCTTATCCGATGAGCAGCATGGCGCATTTCCACACTGCTTATCCCAAAGCTACTAACTTTTTGCCAGTGTTAGTTTGGAACGGATATTCTCAGGAACATCACAGCATGGTTTCAACTAAAACTAATGCTGAAATGATTGCTTATTGGCAAGGCAACGGTTTTGAAGAAGTTATCTTAGTTGATGCCAAAGAATTTGACGATAAAAATCAACCGGAAGATTATGTTGACAGCACTGCTTTTTCGCTCGAACAGCGCATGGCATTTACCAAAGCTGTTTTACAAGGAGTTGACAAAGCGGCAAAATCTGCTCTCGGCGGCAAATTAACTGCGTTTATTATCAAACAGTTAAAAGGTGCCGGCGTCCACGCGCGCGGAGCAAAATCTCACAACCTTTATCCGAAAGATACACTGGATGCTCCGCACATTATCAGTGCTTTAAAAGAGCGCGCTTTGACTGCTGCTGCTTGGGAGTTGGTGCGGACAAATTGCGAGCGTGCGGGCGGCGGGCCGGCGGCGAAAACAGTTGTTACTGAGTTTACATTGCCGCTGGCAGATTTAGGCGAATTGCCTTTAGAAGAATTTGCAGTTGGGGGAGAACCGAAGATTTCGACAACAGCAATGGGACGTTTGGTAGGGAAAGTCGGCGAGTGCGATCGGACTTTTCTTGTGACTAATGCTGACGGCAACGAAGCATCGGCAATTGCCAATATCAACCAAGCTCTTAAGATTATTCACCCGACGACAGATGACCTGTACAATCAATCGCCCAACGGTCAAGTTTACGAACCTTTGAGCGAAGATGCTTGCGCCGGTTTAGCCGTAGGTTTATCGCTATTTGGAGCGCGGAGTTTGTGGTGTTCCTACGAATCTTTTGCCATTAACGGTTTACCAATTTGGCAAACTGTAACCCAAGCAATGGCAGAATTGCGCCGTCCAACTCCGGCAACTGTCACCTTATTTACAGCGGGTGCATTGGAACAAGGCCGTAACGGTTGGACGCACCAGCGGCCGGAAATTGAGGCTTATTTTGCGGCGATGATGCGGAACGGAAATGTGTTTCCTTTGTTTCCACCGGATGCTAACAGCATTCAAGCTTGTTATGAGTGGGCTTTGACTGCTAAAAATAAGGGAGTTGTGATTACTGCAAGCAAGTCGCCGCTGCCAATTCGCACTACTCTTGAACAGACTCGCCAAGGTTTGCAAGACGGTGCAATAGTGCTGCACGAAGTCGATTCCCCGCAAGCCGCCCACAATCAAGGGGGAAGCAAGAAAGTTGTGTTTGCAGTTGTCGGCGACATGACTTTAATGCCAGTGTTTGAAGCAGCCGCATTTTTGGAAACAGAAGGCATTGGAGTGCGAATTGTTTCTGTTGTCAATCCTCGGCGTTTGTACCGTGCTAGCGATGTTGCTTGGGATACTTGTTCGGAAGCTGACGGCGGCTTTTTGAGCGATGAGAAATTTGCCGAATTGTTTGGCGGAGATGCCTTGATAGGCGTGACAGGCGGTGCTTCTGGGATGTTGGAACCTGTGATGCTCCGCAGCAATTGCAAGCGGGATACTTTCGCTTGGAAGCGGGGGGAAACTACTGCTAGTGCTGGTCAGTTGATGGCGTTTAATGGGTTGACTGCTGAGGCGTTGACTAAAAGGGCGATCGAGCTAGTTCATTAAGTTAGAATGTGAGTGAATGCCCCTGCCTGGTTTGTGCTGGGTAGGGGCTAGTAATATTCAAATAGGATGGTGATACCTATGACAGCAAAAATTTTAGAAGAAAGGCGAAGAACATGAAAGCTTTAAAAAAGCGATCGCTAATATGAAAATTTATAACTTTGATATTAAATCTGTTATACCAATTTTTTATGAGGTTGCATAGAATCCGATCCCCCCTAGCCAAGAGGGCGGGCACGGGGAGTAGGGGTCGCACCGCCCCTACTAAGGGGGGACAAGATTCTTCTCAAAGTCAACCCCTACTCCCCAACAATCAGGGGGATTTAGGGGGATCGAGATATGTGCAACTTCACATTAAATTGGTATTAGGACCGGAATTATTCTTATCTCTATTCTCTTCATCGGCGTGAATCAGCGTCAATCCTTTGTCATCTGCGGTTAATACATTCTCTTTTTTTTACCGCAGATGAGGGCAGATAAACACAGATTAACGCAGATGGATTATCTCAAGTCTGGTTACTCGCTCCTTGATTTTTTGCTGTTGAGTAGATTTGACGCCCGACGATGCTAGCGCATTTGATATGATACGATTCTAGAGCTATACCTGCAGCTTTAACCTAATAGCGAGGGCAGAATTTATTGTGTGAACTTTTTATTGTTTTACTGTTAGATAAGTTTGCTTTGTTAGCTGGTAATTTAGCGATAGTGCTAGAGGTTTTGCTGCGGCCGAACATCAATGTTTTGTGAAAAATGGGTCTTAAATTTATGGATTTTTTCCCCCGCAAGCCATCAACCAAAAACTCATCATCGATCGATCGCCCGCAGCTACAAACTCATCCCGCGAAACCAGATAGCTTTCTATTTCCGACTCTGAAATGAACCCTTGTTTGACCATTTGCAAAATGGGCCCGGAGTCCAGCAAAGGTTGAAACGCCTCAATTCCGATGATATCGCTGTGGCTGACAACCGCTTCTAAATCAACGCTAACAAACCCAGCTTCTTTGAGAATGCGGCACAGATTTCGCCCGACGCATAAATTGCCGCCCCGCGATGCCATCACCTGCTTGAATTTCTCCCTGACAATCTCGACTGACCAAGGCGGATTTGTCAGCCAAAACAGATCCGCATCGCTATCGATAATCACCAGTTTTCCCCCAGGCTTCAAGATGCGGAATATTTCTTTAGCTGCTGCGACGGGATCGGGAAGGTGAACGAACAGCAAACGGGCGATCGCAAAATCGAAAGTGTTAGCCGCCAAACCAGTATCCGCAACTGATGCTTGAATGCGATTTACTCGATCGCCCCCTTTGTCCTGCAAATATGCTACTGCTTTTTCGTGCAGTACCGGGTCAATTTCTACCGCTGTTACCGAACTGTTTGGCAGCAATTCTAACAATTTTTCTGTGAAAAATCCCGGCCCGCTACCCGCTTCCAAAACTTTCATCCCGTCGGCTAAACCGAACCACTTTAAAGTGCGCGCTTCCTTTTCCCAACTGAGGAGAACTTGAGCTTTTAACCGTTGGATTTCTCCCTCAAATTCCAGATTGTACGCGATCGCTTGATACGAACCTTCTGCTGGCATGAAATTATCCTTATTCTTACTAGGATACCAGGATTATAATAGAAATATAATCAAATCTCCGATCGAGTTATCTGTGCGTAAGATCGTTTCCGGTGGCATGGGAATGATTTAACCACAGAGGACGCAGAGAACGCAGAGTTCGAGAAGAGAGAGATGAATAATTCCGATGAAGTGCGGATTTTGCAACACAATCATCAGAACTGCGCTTTAGCGCAATTCTCGTTGCCGACCTCCA
Organism: Microcoleus sp. T3_B1; assembly: GCF_036700445.1. Lineage (NCBI taxonomy): Bacteria > Bacillati > Cyanobacteriota > Cyanophyceae > Oscillatoriales > Microcoleaceae > Microcoleus > Microcoleus sp. T3_B1. The sequence continues at coordinate 22,996 of NZ_JAUBOX010000001.1, read as the reverse complement.
CAACCACAGTTGGCGGACAGATGCAGGACGGAAACCCGGTAATTCCTCTATTGTAAGAAGATGACGGATTACCTAAACTAAAGACGCTGATTTTCCCGCATCCCTTACTATTTTTATTTTATGCACTATGCCCCAGACTTTACCTCAACCGGAGAAACGAACATTTTTAGTTGTGGATGACCATGCGATGGTGTTAGGTGGCACGCTTAACATTCTGAAGCAAGAATATCCAGAGGCAGACATTCTGACGGCTCCGACTGCTCAGGCAGCCCTTCAGCAAATAGCGCAGACTACCCCGGATTTGGTGATTGTGGATCTGGTGATGCCAGAGACGATCGGCGAAACGGCGCAAGCAAATTCAGGGCTTCAACTCCTCAAAACGTTGATGGAGCAGTATCCGACTCTGAATATTGTGGTGCAGAGTGCCCATGTTCGGACTTTAGTTTGGCTGAAACCGTCGATCGACAATCACATGGGTGGCTTCACAGTTGTCGATAAGAGCCAGCCGATGAAAGACTTGCTGGCAATGGTTGATTGGGCACTGCACGAGCGGATTTATACACCCAGAGAGATCCGCAATGGGCTCCAACTCAAACCCGCCTGGATGCAAGTGTTGCAATTTGCTTTTCACGAGAGCTTGCAGGATACTGCGATCGCCAAACGGATGAATGTTTCTGAACGCACTGTGCAGTATTACTGGACTAAGATTCGAGATGTGCTAGAGGTGTATCCTGAGGATGATAAGAATCTGCGGATTCAAACGGAAGTGCGAGCTAGGGAAGAAGGATTGATTGATTAGTGAAGCGCGATCGATGGCAAGCAGTGAAAGCGGGCGTCACGACTTGGGGACGAGGAGCGCTTCCAGGGGTGATGGTGATTGTCGCTGTGATGATGGCTAGATTGAGCGGTGCGCTTCAGTTTTGGGAGTTGGTTGCGTTCGATCGATTTCTGCGTTTGCGTCCTCCTGAGTCAATGGATGAACGGATTGTAATTGTCGGCATCACTGAGGAAGATATTCAACGCGCTAGAACTTATCCGATTCCCGATCGCGATATTGCCGATTTACTCAAACGGTTGCAAACGTATCGACCGATCGCGATCGGGCTAGATATTGTCCGCGATATTCCGGTGGAACCAGGTAATGCTGAACTAACATCGGTGTTTCGCAGCAGCAAGAATGCGATCGGAGTGGAGATTGCACTGCCCGATCGCAGTGGCTTTATCGTCAAACCTCCGCCCGCGCTACCACCCGAACAGGTTGGCTTTGCAGATTTCGTACTCGATGCGGATGGCTACCAGCGCCGCAGTTTATTGGGCACTAACAACGATCGACAGGAATACCGTTTTTCCTTCGCGATCCGGCTGGCAGAACTCTATTTAGCAACCCGAGGAATTAAGCTAGGTAATGGAATTCGCGATCCGGAGGCGATGCGCTTTGGCAGCATTGAATTTACCAGAGTGCAGTCAAACTCTGGCGGATATGTGGGGGCGGATGCAGGCGGGAACCAAATTTTACTGAATGTTCGCAGCGGGACAATGCCATTTCGCGTGCTTTCCCTGGCCCAAATCAAATCTGGACAGGTCAACCCGGATTGGATTCGAGGCAAAATTGTGCTGATTGGGATGATGTCTTTTAGCGCGAAGGATTTGGCAAGTTCGGGTGCGATCGCAGGCATCAATCCCGGACGGATTTACGGAGTCGAAATGCAAGCCCACGAAACCAGCCAGATGATTAGCGCGGTACTCGATCGGCGAGCGTTGCTTCAGGTTTGGGGGGAGGGCTGGGAAACGCTCTGGATTGCGGTCTGGGGACTCTTGGGGATGAGTTTGGGACGATTTCTGCGATCGCCCTGGAAAATTTTGATCGGGCTCTTAGTCGCCAGCATTAGCCCGATCGCGCTCTGTTACTGGCTGATTCTTTTGGGATGGTGGGTGCCGATCGTGCCTGTATTGCTCGTACTCGTGTTGAATGGGGCTGGGTTGACGGCAGCGTTATTTTATCGCCACGAACAGGAACTCCGACTGCGGTTGGAGGAACGTCAATTTGCGATCGAACAAACTTTTAATGCGATTCATAGCGGGCCTTTACAAACATTAGTGGTGATTTTGAGAACAGTTGGGGAGCAAGATCCACCGCCGCCGTTTCTACCAGAGTTGCAACGCCTGAATCAAGAATTACGGGCAGTTTACGGCTCAGTGCAACGAGAAGCGATCGCGGATGAACCGCATCTCCGCATGGGAAGTGCGATCGAATTGGCCCTGCAGGCTCCATTGCATGAATTGCTCTACAAGGTCTATTGCAACACGCTAGAACAAGAACTGCCTTACCTCAAAACGCTCAAATTCAAAATTGTGCAGTTCGATGCCTTGAACACCTCACATCTGCGGTTGGAACACAAGCGAGCACTCTGCCGCTTTCTGGAAGAAGCGCTCTGCAATGTCGGCAAACACGCGATCGAAGCCACTCGCTTGACCGTAATTTGCACTCAAGAAGGCGATCGGCAGGTGATTCGGGTGGCGGATAATGCCAAGGGGAACCCGTCTGACGCAGAAGCGCTGAGTTCCGGTGAAACGAACTGTGACAGGGAGACAACTCAATATCTAAACTCTAAACTCCAACCTTCAGGATTAGGAACGCAATTGGCAAACAATTTAGCCAAACAATTAGGGGGAACATTTCGGCGCTACCCAAATGTACCGAGGGGGACAGTGTGCGAGTTAACTTGGTCAGCCAAACGGCGCTGGTTCTGGTAATTGGTTGGGTTCACCCTTGTCAAATCGTTTATGAACGGGCAAGATGCCCGTTCCACAAGAAATTCACTCTTTGTGGAACGGGCATCTTGCCCGTTCTTGAGAATGGTTCAAGAGCTCAGATATAACGAACTCTGGATACGGCAATGCCCAAAGCGTGTCAACTTAAGCTGTCAGTCCGCCCAGTCCTCGCGCCCGCCCGGCAGTCCGCCAGGGAATGAATTCCCTGTCTCATAGCGAAAGTCCTCTCAAAGAGGACTGAAGAACTCATTAGTCGTCTTCAGACGACTTTCGCTTTGAGGCAGGGGTTTAAACCCCTGCCGGACTGCCGGACTGAGGGTTTGCCCTTAAGCTGACACCAATATCTTTGCACCTTCGGGCAAACGACCGTTGCGGGTAGTCCTCTATTGTGTTTCTGTATTGTTGATTACTGTAGAAATAGTTACAGAGGGGATTGCGATGATGACTCACGAGTTGAAACGTCGAACCATTTACTCTGCGGGCATTGCGAGTTTAATGCTGAGTGTTTCGTTCTGGATCGCTCCTGTAGCGCTGGCACAATACACTCCTCCTGAAAACCCTTCTAAACCGAAAGAAACGGGGACGAATACCACTCGCGGCGGCAGTTGCGAAGCTAATTCATCGGCGAGATTGACTGCCTTAGTGCCGTTTAGCCATGTAGGAGAGACGATTTCTGGGCATCCGACCTTTACCTGGTTTGTACCCGATCGCACTCCTCGTCCGCTGCAATTGAGGCTGTTTACTCGCACGGGACAACTTCTCTACAGAACCGAGATGCAGAGTCAGCCAGGAATCATGTCGGTTGCTTTGCCCTCAAATCTGCCCCAACTGTCGATCGGGCAATCCTATCAGTGGCAAGTGGTGTTGGTGTGCGATCCGAATGTTCCTTCGAGGAATGTGGTGGCGACGGCAGAAATCCAAGTCGTTGGGCCTGCGGCGTCGTTGCAGACTCAACTTGCAGCCGCCCAAACTCCCCAACAGCGGATCGACCTGTATGCGGAGTCTGGGCTGTGGTATGACGCGATCGCAGAAGCGCGGAAAGCTTCTGAGACTTCTCAAAGCCAAGCGGCTGTGCTGGAATTGCTAGATGCTCTTGCGAGTTCGGAAGCCGCACCTTTGAAAGACTGGAGCGATCAATTGAAGCAAATAAGAGCGATCGAACAACAGCGACAAGCTTCTCAGCCCAAACCCTAAATCCCATGAAGCCTTTCTCGCTAAAACTGCTCAAATCCAGTAATCGTAAAGTGCGATCGGGCTTCCTCTTTCCCCTCGCCTTTTGCCTTTTGTCTGTTGCCTTTTACATTCCTCCGCACTCCCCACTCCCGGCTGCTGCTCAGGCGATCGAGGCTAGTGAAGCAGAGGCCGATCGGCTGTGGCAGCAGGGCAACCAACAATTTCAGACTCGCCAATTCCCAGCAGCGCTGAATTCTTGGCAACAGGCACTGCAAATTTATCGCGCCCTCAAAAACCACGAAGGGGAAGGTGGGGTACTGAACAATTTGGGAGGTGCTTACCGCTATCTGGGCAACTATGCCAAAGCCATTGAGTATATGCAGCAGAGTTTAGTCATCGCCCGCGAAATTAAAGACCGCGACGGAGAATGGGCAGCACTAGGCAATTTGGGAATCGCTTACAAATCTCTGGGCAATTATGCCAAAGCGATAGAGTATGGACAGCAGAGTTTAACCATTGCCCGCGAAATTAAAAACCGCTTTGGGGAAGGCGCAGCACTAGGCAATTTGGGAATCGCTTACAAATCTCTGGGCAACTATGCCAAAGCCATTGAGTATGCACAGCAGAGTTTAGCCATCGCACGCGAAATTAAAGACCGGGACGGAGAAGGGACAGCACTGGGCAATTTGGGAGGCGCTTACCTCTATTTGGGCAACTATGCCAAAGCCATTGAGTATACACAGCAAAAGTTAGCCATCGCCCGCGAAATTAAAGACGGCCAAGGGGAAGGTGGGGCACTGAGAAATTTGGGAGTCATTTACCGTTCTTTGGGCAACTATGCCCAAGCCATTGAGTATGCACACCAGAGTTTAGCCGTCGCACGCGAAATTAAAGACCGCCAAGAGGAAGGTGGGGTACTGAGAAATTTGGGAGTCATTTACCATTCTCTGGGCAACTATGCCAAAGCCCTTGATTATGCACAGCAGAGTTTAGCCATCGCACGCGAAATTAAAGACCGCCTTGGGGAGAGTGTGGCATTGGAGACTTTCGGAGTTGCTTACCACTCTCTGGGCAACTATGCCAAAGCGATCGAGTATTCACAGCAACAGTTAGCGATCGCCCGCGAAATTAAAGACCGCGACGGGGAAGGTGGATCACTCGGCAATTTGGGACTCGCTTACCTCTATTTGGGCAACTATGCCAAAGCGATCGAGTATTCACAGCAACAGTTAGCGATCGCCCGCGAAATTAAAAACCCCCTTGAGGAGGGTGATGCACTCAGCAACCTCGGAGTGGCTTTCTTGAAAGCTGGTAACCCCACAGAAGCGGAAAAAATGCTCATCAATGGGATTCAAGTTTGGGAATCGATGCGGCAAATGGTCGGCTCCAACGACGCGAATAAAGTCTCCATCTTTGAAGGACAAGCTAACACTTATCGGACTTTACAAACAGTCCGAGTGGCTCAGAATAACCCGATCGCCGCTTTAGAAATTGCCGAACGGGGACGTGCTCGTGCCTTTGTCGATCTCCTGACAGAACGCTTATCGTCAGGTTCTACCAATCCCGTTATTAACACTTCTCCCAACCAGGATCAAATCCGACAAATCGCCAAAGCACAGAACGCCACTTTGGTGCAGTATTCCATCATCTACGACAACTTTCAGATTCAGGGCAAACAAGTAGGGCGAGAATCCGCGCTCTACATTTGGGTGATTCAACCCACGGGCGAAATCACCTTCCGCCAGGTAGACCTCAAACCTCTCTGGCAGCAGCACAAAGTCTCCCTAGCCGATCTAATTATTGGCAATCAAGAATTCCTTGCCGTCCGCAGTCGTGGCAGTTCCCCCGTTCTTCAAACCCAACCCGATTTACCGACGCTGCATCAACTGCTGATCGATCCAATTCAAACGCTTCTACCAAAAGATCCCAATGCCCATGTCATTTTCATTCCTCAAGCTTCGCTCTTCCAAGTGCCCTTCCCCGCTCTCCAAGATGCCAACGGCACTTACTTAATCGAGAAACACACCATCTTAACTGCACCTTCGATTCAAGTTCTGGCATTAACCCGACAACAACGACAGAAGTTAGCATCTCAGGCATCCCATAGCGGTAACGCTTTAGTCTTGGGCAATCCCACGATGCCGAGTGTGTCTCTCTCTCCGGGAGAACCCAAACGGCAATTGTCTCCTCTACCTGGAGCCGAAGCCGAAGCCAGAGCGATCGCCCCTCTGCTCAAAACCCAAGCCATCACAGGCGCTCAAGGTACAAAAGCTGCGATCGTCCCAAAAATGCCCCAAGCATCGATTATTCATCTGGCAACACATGGATTGCTGGATGATGTGCGCGGATTGGGAAGTGCGATCGCGCTGGCTCCCTCTGGCAGCGATGACGGCTTATTGACCGCAGAAGAGATTTTCGATATGAAACTGCAAGCAAATTTAGTCGTTTTGAGTGCTTGCAACACTGGAGAAGGCAGAATTACCGGGGATGGCGTGATTGGCTTGTCGCGCGCTTTGATTTCAGCAGGAGTGCCGAGTGTAATTGTTTCTTTATGGGCGGTTCCCGATGCGCCGACATCCGAATTGATGCGATCGTTTTACCAAAACTTGCAAAATAATCCCGACAAAGCACAGGCATTGCGGCAAGCGATGTTAACCACGATGAAAACTCATCCCCAGCCGCGAAATTGGGCGGCATTTACTCTTATTGGGGAATCAGAGTAAGTTTTTATGAATAGCGAATCAGCTCAATGTTTTTCTACTAAATTTTAATCGCAATCGTTTGTTTTTACAGCACTTTTGCAGGTTGATCTGAAGCTGTCATCTGCCCAGTCCTCCCGCCCACCCGGTAGTCCTTAGCGGGAATGAATTCCACGGGGCTTATAGCGAAAGTCCTCGCTATGAGGACTAATACCAAATCTAACTTAAATACCCTCTTTATTTCTTAGTCTGCGGAGGCAGACTTCGTGTGTGTAGTAGCGGTTTCAACCGCCGAATCATAAAGGGGGTGGAAAACCCGGACTTTTCTTCTGAGTCCTGATAGCGAGGACTTTCGCTTTGAGGCAGGGGTTAAAACCCCTGCCGGACTATAGGTTTAACTTTTTATAGGGCTGGAGATTCTTCGTTTTACTCAGAAGGACAGAACTACGTCCCAATGCGTAAGTCCTGATATTCGCATACGTTGCACTTTCCCGCAATCAAGTTTGCACCTGATACTTCATCAACTCTGTGGGTAGAACGAATGATTTTTTGATCGGAGCTGCTTAAGATTTAAGTAAAGAATGGATCTGATTAGAACAGAGTTTGAACCTACAATTCCTAACTTGGCACAATTAACTAACAAGAGAGTCGAACATTATGACAATATCTACTGGTCAAAATCACAAAATTCTGCTTGTAGAAGATGACGCCCCCGTCCGCACTCTCGTCTACCGCTTTTTGAACCAGACATATCAAGTACAAGTTGCCGCAGACGGCAAAACTGCTCTCGAAATTTTTGAGGAATTTAACCCAGTTCTGGTGATATTGGATTGGAATTTACCAGACACAACTGGGTATAAACTCTGCCAAGAAATGCAAAATCAAACTAATGTTTTAGTTGCAATTCTGAGCAGCCGCACCGGCCAAGAAGATCGGATTAAAATCATGAAAGCAGGTGCCGATGATTTTATTTGCAAACCGTTTAATCTTGAAGAATTGGCAGTGAGAGTTGAAGTCTTGTTGAGGCGGGCGAGATCCGTCGCTCCGCCCAACCTTATCTTCGGTCAATTAGCGATCGATTTAGTGGGTAGGCAGGTGAGATTGAAGGAGCAAATTCTAACGCTGACAGCCTTAGAATTTGAAATATTGTGTTTTTTGGCAACTCATTCGGGTAAAGCTTGCAGCCGCCAACAGCTAATCGAAAAAGTTTGGGGGTGGAAATCCAATTATGCAACCGAAGAGCGAGTGGTGGACGTGCATATCGGCCAAATTCGCAGGAAAATGGCTAAAGTTGATGCCGCTGTTCCCAATTTTATTCAAACTGTTCGGGGATACGGTTACAGTTTTGCTCCGAGCGCTCGGAGTAACAAGGTAGTTTGTAATTGAAACAGTCCTTCCTTAAGAAGGAGGACTTTGAAGCATCTTCCCCTCTTTATTAAGCGTGCAAGGGGATATCTAAGGGCTAATTAAAAGACTGTTAAGCTGTTTAGCATTTAAACTGCGTATTTTACAGACTGAAACCCAATACTTGCTTAGATAGCCTCTGAGTTTTACATGGTGAACAGCTTACTCGCTTTCTTGAACTTTGAAATAGTCGCAATAGAGTCAAAAATTATGACGATATCTACCGCTCGAAATTCCCAAATTCTGGTTGTAGAGGATGACGCCCCCGTCCGCAATCTTGTCTTCGGTGAACTAGCGATCGATTTAATCAGTAGAGAGGTGAGATTGAAAGAGAAAACTTTAGCTCTCACACCTTTAGAATTTCAGCTATTGCATTTTTTAGCCATTCATTCGGGTAAAGCCTGGAGTCGCCAACAGCTAATCGAAAAAGTTTGGGGATGGAAATGCAATGACGCACGAGACGAGCAAGTGGTGGACGTGTATATCCGTCTGATTCGCAGGAAAATGGCTAAAGTCGATGCCGCAGTGCCGAATTTCATTAAAACTACTCAAGGATACGGTTACATTTTCCATCCGATCGCTCGCAATCACAGGGTAGTTTCTAATTGAAGAATCATTATTATATCAGGTAAATTGAACACCGCTATAGTCTGGTCAATTTACCTGCTGTATTTTTATGCCGATCGATGAAAGCAAAGCCGCGATCGCGACAAGCAGATTATAGAGTACGATCGGGATACTAACCCTTATCGCGAAACTGGTGGCTGCAAAACTTTAGCATCCTTTGCTATTTCCGCTGACTCCAAAACCTCCTCTAAAACCGGAGAAGGAATTGGCACTTCTTCAACTACCTGATGCTTTTCCATAGTCAAACGAGACTGCGACGAACCCGACAATCTTTTCAACAATTTCGGTGTCGGATCGTACAGCAAATAAATAATTCGATCGCCTGCTTGCCAAATCTGAGTCGCCGACACTACTTGCAAGTACCCTTGCCTTTCCAGCAGCAGCGGCGCCAACTCCCCGGCTTTAACCAAAGCTTGCAAGTGAGCAATCTGAAACTGCAATCCCTCTGTTTTTAACTCAGTTTCCCCCAATTTCACTTCGCCGTCGCTTAAATATTCGTTCCAATCCTTCAGCGACAAATCGGAGACAAAAGCTTGATTGATTTTAGTCGGATTTGCAGGCGTATTTGCTTGCGGATCTTTGGGGAATATTGCCAAAACCCTCGGCGGTGCAAACTCTTCGGCCGCTCGCTGAGCTAACACTAAGTTTACCTCGCCGTTGTTAGTCATTGCCAGAAAAGTTCCCATCGATTCCAGTCCGGCTTCTTCTAACACGCTGTGATCCAGAGCACTGCTCAAAAACACCCGCAAACCCTCTCGTTCTGCTTGTTCGCAAGCTTCGGGATTTGTGTCGATAATTGCCACCGATTCTCCGCGTTCTTGAAACAAGCGAGCAATTAATCTGCTCAAAGGATTTGACCCGACAATTGCTGCACCTGTTGCGGATTTTGAGGTGATGCCCAAAATTTGAGCCATCCGTCCGGCGGTTAGTCCCTGGACGAAAACTGTCATAATAATTGTTAGGAAAACTAAGGCTTTAATCGAGTCGCCGCCGTTGATTCCCCGCTGGGTGAGCAAAATTGCAAATAAAGATGCGATCGACGCTGAGACAATTCCCCTCGGCGCTACCCAACAAACAAATAATTTCTGCCGCCAATTCAGTCCGCTGTTCCAAGTACACAGCCAAACGTTGATCGGCCGCACTACCCACATTAAAGCTAAAACTGTAAACAAACTTCCCCAACCGAGCGCGACCACACTAGCGAGGGATAAATCGGCCGCCAGCAGCACGAACAGCATGGAAATAGCCAGGACTGTGAGTTGACCTTTAAACCTCCTCAGCAGCCTTTCTTCCGGGACAGCAGCGGCTCTGAGGACGATGCCGGAGAGGACTGTTGCCATCAGTCCCGATTCGCTGCGGATTTCTTCTGCTAAGCCGAAAAATCCCCACAAACCAGCTAAAACTACTAAGTTTTTGAGGTCTTCGGAGAGAAATTGCGATCGCTTGAGAATGAATCCCAGCAGCCAACCTCCTGCAACTCCGATGACTGCGCCAACGAAGAGTCGCACGATTAAATCTCGGAACACAACCAGCAAATCAGCATTGCCGTTCAAAATAATATTCAGCACCAATACTGCCAGAATTGCCCCGACAGGATCGATTAAAACGCCTTCTGCTTCTAGCAAGGCGGCAACTTTTTTGTCAACGGATACTTGTTTGAGCAAAGGGCCGATTACCGTCGGGCCTGTGACGACTACTAGAGAAGCATACAGAAATGCGATCGGCCAGGGAAATTCCCCCAACCAGTGTGCGGCCATTCCGCCGCCTATTAGCGTAATTAAAGTGCCTACCGTAACTAAATTGCGGATGCTGCCGGAAACTTTGCCTAAGTCTCGCAATTCCAAATTCAAGCCGCCTTCAAACAGAATTAAAGCTACGCAAAGGGATACCATAACTTCCAAACCGCTGCCCAGCAGATTGGGGTGCAGCACTCCGAAGCAGTCTGGACCGGCTAAAATGCCAAACAACAGCAAAAAGACGATCGCCGGAACTTTCAGATAAGCGGCGAGAACTTGAGCGCTGATGCCACAGATGACGGTCATGACCATCAACTGGGTGATGTTAAAGGGGATTTCCATAGATATTATTGTTACAGGCTGCCCGCTTAGTTTTAAATGTGCGATCGCGGGTAATTGGAGTGCAGGCGCTATTTTCGGCGCAGCTTACAAACTCGGCACGGCCCTGCATTTTTCCCAATAAGATTAAAAAACCTTGATAGTCGCTATAACTTTATCAGATAATTCTCTTGGCGTCAAAGATGGCAGATCGCTGTAGCTAAGCGAGAGATTATCTGTTATGTTCGAGAGTCTGATGGGGTGCGGGCAGAGAGGGAGAGGGTTTGACTAATTTTGATGGGGAGTCAATCGATTGCGCGATTTTAGATTTTAGATTTTAGATTAAAGAATTGAAGCATTGACCCCACGGATAAATACGTTCGGCAAGTTTCATCGGATACAGGTTTTTTATTTCACCGGTCCTGAGTCTGCTTTCGGAATGAATCCGGGGGCTTGTATCCTAGATGCTTGATTGTCAATCTCCAATCAAAAAGCTCACATCTCAAATCGATCGCCGCCAGACTCATCTTTAGAGTAGTTTCCATCTAAAAAACTCTAAAATCCCATGATTCATCTGTAGAGTCAATCTCAAATCTAAAATCTAATCGATCGCCCTCAGACTCATCTTTAGAGTAGAGTTCCCATCTAATATTATGTCCGGTCGATTACCCCTAATACGGTAGGGGCCCGTGAGCCAACAATACCGGCCAATAATTGACCATCTCAAAAACCCGCCCTTTTAATCGCGGTCACTCGATCGGACATGATATAAAATCTAAAATCGCAAGATTCATCTGTAGAGTCAATCTCAAATCTATAATCTATAATCGATTGGCATTCTGCCACCTGCGAAGAAACTCCGATAGAATTGCCGGCGAAATTCGCCCTTCCAGCCAATCTAAAGCCTGGTTCTGGTTTGGTGCAGCCCGATAAAATTTGCACGCATCTATCAGCCGAATCGGAGAATTAGTGACAATAGATTGAGAGCGCCATTTTTGTGCAAACTCGTTAATAATAGCCGGAGAAAGTTGTTTTTGCAGCCAATCTAAAGCTTGGTCTTGTTGTGCTAAACCGCGATAAAATTTGCCGACATCTATCAATCGCAAATTAGTGTCTGGAGGTAAGGCAGTTGCCCGCCATTTTTGAGCAAAGTCCGCTAAAACAGAGGTAGGAACCTGACTTTGCAGCCAAATTAAGGCAGTATCTTGGCTAGCCTTAGCTTGATAAGACGAGAATACCTGAGTCAGCCGCACGTCTGATATGGGAGTGGGAGTCGGAGTGGGTGTCGGCCGCGGAGTGGGTGTCGGCGCTGGAGGGGGGACAACTACTTTGGGAGATTTTCGCATCAAAGCGGCCCAGGTTTTGAGGCTGGCAATGCCGTCTGGATTGAGACCTTGAGATTTCTGAAACGAGATTAGCGCCGCTGTGGTGTTGGCTCCAAATTTACCGTCCATCGCGCCTTGATAGAAACCTTTAATTCTTAATTCCCTCTGGATGTCTGCAACTTTATAACTTACGGCGCCTTCTCGGACGCTTTCATAAATATTGGTGTCTACATTGCCCGATACGCCGGAGACGCTGCCGCTGTCGCTGTACTGCCAAAAAGTCCAAGTTTTCCAGCCGCCGGGAACCCAAGGTTCCTCAGCAGTGGTATAGTGAGCAATCCACAGTGGGTAATCGGCAAACCGTGTTGTCCCCAGGTTGTCCCAGAAACCGGGGTAGGTGTAGATAATCGGTCGCATCAAGGTGGCTTTTTCGACGGCTTCTAGCCAAATTGCGGCTCGATCGCACAATTGATCCGCACTCAAACCGCCTGTAGTTTCGATATCCAAGACTGCGGGCAAATCCCCCGCTTCGAGTTTTACAGTTTTCAAGAACAAATCTATTTGTCCTTGAATGCTGCTTGCAGGTCGAAAAAAGTGGTAAGCACCGCGTTGAATCCCCGCCGCTTTCATCGCCGCCCAATTGCGAGCGAAAGTTTGGGCAACGAACGTTGCACCCTCGGTCGATTTGACAAAACTGAAGGTAATACCATCCCTGGCAACTGCTTGCCAATTGACATTGGGCTGGTAGTCGGAAACATCTATACCGCGAATACTCATATTACCAAGGGTTGAGAAAAGCTGGTTTGCTCTGAAGCAGCGACTCGATTAAGGGTACATTAAATTGTAATGCTAAGTCGCTAAGTGTTTTTTTTGCAGTGGAGATTGTGCACATGAACTTCGATCGAATAGAGCCCGGCCCTGGTGAAGAGTCTGTTTGGGATTACCCACGTCCCCCTCGGCTTGAGGAATCGACCAAACACGTACAGATAATTTTTAATGGAGTGACGATCGCCGACACGCGCCGTCCTCAGCGGGTATTGGAGACGAGTCACCCTCCTGCCTACTATATCTGCCCCGATGACATCAAAATGGAATATTTGCACAAAACTTTACGAGGCTCTTGGTGCGAGTGGAAGGGACAAGCCGGTTATTACACTGTGACGGTAGAGTCGAAAGAAGTAGTAAATGCTGCTTGGTTTTATCCCAATCCTAATCAGGTTTTTGCAGCTATTAAAGATTATGTGGCTTTTTATCCCAGCAAGATGGATGCCTGTTATGTAGACGGAGAATTAGTGCAATCTCAACCAGGGGATTTTTACGGCGGCTGGATTACCAAAGATATTGTCGGCCCGTTTAAGGGAGGGGAAGGAACTTGGGGGTGGTGAGGGAATGTTGAGTTTTGAATTTTGAGTGGAGGACAGGGGCAGACACCGCGTTTTTTACGCAAAACCTCGTTACAGCCTCGACCCCGGTTTAAAAACCAGGTTTCTTGAGTTTGTGTGTACCGTCAATCGATTTTAGATTTTAGATTTTAGATTTTAGATTTTAGAATTGAAGCATTGACCCAGGCCAAAAACGGATACAAGCCCCCGACAGGAGTCGTGGAAAAATAAAAATTTTAGACCCTAGTTCAAGCTCCTAGATTTATCTGTGGGGTAAATCGAAAATCGAAAATCGAAAATCGAAAATCGACTGACCCCAGGGATAAATTCGGGGGGCTGGTTTATCGGATACAGGTTTTTTATTTCTGGGTTCTGAGTCTGCGAAGGAATGAGTACGGGGGCTTGTATCCTGGATGCTTTCAGTCCATGAGTTGAGGAATGGCGCCGAAATCGGTTTTTTTACGCCGTAAAAAGCCCCTAGTAAAAAATCGAGGAAAAATCGAGAATAATTCAATAAATCTGTAATTTAGTGAGCATGAATCACTGCAATGCAGCTACGGCAAAAACTCACGCGGCCGCTTCTTCCCTTCGGAAAAAATAGTGTAGTAAATAATACAACCAATGGTAAGAAATAAATAATTATATAATTTAAGAGCTGACACTAGCTTTGTTGCTGGTTTATTGTTTATTCGGATCTGCGCTGTGTCTGTTGAATTTATTGAGCCGTCTAACTCGCCAGAAAACTCACCCCAAAATTTATCTTTAGAGTCTACCCTTAAGGATCTGGCTCTATTCAATTTTCAGGTTGACTCCTCATATCTAGCCAAAGAAGTAGCTCGGTTGTTTCAATCTCACCCGCTGCTTCCGGGAGTTATCTTGACCGTAAATGGGGAATTTTTAGGGATGATATCGCGTCGGCGATTTATGGAACGCATGAGCCGCCCTTACGGAGTAGATATATTTGCTTGCAGACCGATTATAGCCTTGTATCAAATAGCTCAAACCGATATTTTGATTTTACCAGGAGTAGCCTTAATTGTCATGGCAGCTCAGCGCTCCGTGCAGCGACCGCCGGAACTGCTTTACGAGCCGATTGTTGTGCAGTTAGAACCTCAAGTTTACCGACTTTTAGACGTGCATCAACTGTGGGTAGCTTTATCCCAAATTCACCAACAAGCTACTTGGTCTATGAGCGAACTTTATTACAATTTATCGCTCACGCAATCCGAGTTAGAAGCAGCTAATTCTCAATTAAAAGCAGCTAATTCCGAATTGTATCGCCTTGCAAACTTAGATGGCTTAACTCAGATTGCCAACCGCCACTGTTTTAACGAATACTTAGAGAAAAAATGGCAAGAATTGGGAGAAGCAGCAGCAGAACTATCTTTGATTTTATGCGATGTTGACTTTTTTAAGACATACAACGATACTTACGGACATCAGGCGGGAGATGCTTGCTTGCAGCAGGTAGCCAAAACTATTGTTGAGGCTGTACATTACTCAGCAGGCGCAGTTTCGGGGGAGACTCTGGTAGCTCGTTACGGAGGTGAAGAATTTGCGGTAATTTTACCCCGCACTTCGTCTGAAATAGCTGTTTGGATTGCAGAGCGAATTCGAGTTTGCGTCAAAGAACTAGAAATCGAACACCTTAATTCAGCGGTGTGTTCTTTCGTAACGCTGAGTTTGGGGGTAGCGAGTACGTTTCCTGTGTCCGAAACTTCCCCGGGAAAACTGCTTGCGGCGGCAGACCGTTCGCTTTATCAAGCTAAAGACTTAGGGCGCGATCGAGTGATTTTAGATGCTATAAAATTAGATAAGTAGAAGAGGTTGAGTTCAGGAACTTTTGGCTTATGGAATTGCAGGAATGGCAAAAATTGAGCGAAGAACAAAAAAATCGCTACTCACAGGAATTAGCAGCACATCTGCCACAGTCAGTAATTTTTAAAGGTTTGCGATTTTACCCTGATGGGGGCTCCGAACTCTCTATTGCCATTTTTGAGTATGGAGGAGCTTTATTTTCTCTGATGCCAGGAGGCGAAGTCCAAATTGGATGCGAAGCCGGCAACTTTCGCCCGACAGACGAGCAAATTGAATCATTTCAATATACTGCCGAGGTGTATGAGATCGATCGAGATATATACTCTTACGTCCAAAGCGTCACTACACCTCCTCGAAAGGTGACATTTTCGCCGATGCTTGTAGAAATTCAACCGACAAAAATCGGTCTTGAGGCAATTAGTTCGGAGTCACTTAAAATCCAGAATTTATTAAAAGAGTTTCCAGACAGGCAGAGGATGATATGTAACGAGAGATACGGATTCGATCGCGCTGAGGATGG
Source organism: Microcoleus sp. T3_B1 (assembly GCF_036700445.1). NCBI lineage: Bacteria > Bacillati > Cyanobacteriota > Cyanophyceae > Oscillatoriales > Microcoleaceae > Microcoleus > Microcoleus sp. T3_B1. Next base: position 7,222 of record NZ_JAUBOX010000001.1, on the reverse strand, counting down.
TGCGGTTGCTGCTTGGGAAATTACGAGCAAAACGCCAGAAGACCTCGCGACTGAATTGGCGACTGAAGGACTCCGCTTGCTAACTTTCGACGAATGGGAGTATGCCTGCGGTGCCGGAAGTACCACTCTATTTCGCTGGGGAGACTTAAATCCTAGCGATTGCTACCCAACTGACAAGGCAGCCGACTGGAAACTCCACTTGCAGCCCAACCTTTTCGGACTCCACATCGCTCAAAATCCTTACGATGGCGAGGTAATTAGCGACAAACATACAGTCCGAGGCGGAGACGGCGGATGCTCCATTTGCGGTGGACTTGGCTCTTTTTTTGGTTGGTTGCCGCTAGCAACTGCCTACTGGGAACCCGATGCACTTGAGTGGTTGGATGAAGACATTAGCGGAAACCTCATGCGCCGCATAATTCCATTACCCTAACGCTGATTCTGGCTTTTTCTTCCTGATTCTTTCTTCGTATCCTACCTTTCGGGAACGGCTTCGCCGAACGCGTCTTCGCGGTTCAACCATACTATTTTTTCCGGTCTGAAAAAAGTAATTAAATAAGAAGCCGATCGCGCAACGGTACGGCTCATAGCTAAAAAGGCGCGATCGCTCCTTTCGAGAAATCTTTGTGATAAAATTTGGACAAGTATTTAGCTTTAACGCATTTTTAAGCTATGGATCTCACTGGTACTCTTGCAGAAATTATTAGTTTGAGCGTTAATGACAGAATTCGCTTAGTACAAGCGATATGGGACAGCATAAGCGCCGATCCCGAACATCTTGAATTAACTGAATCTCAAAGGATAGAGCTATCTCGTCGCCTGCTAGACCACGAAACAAACCCCAATGCGGTTATTTCTTGGCAACAAGTAAAAGCTAGAACAATGGCGAGGTTGCAACAGTGAGCCTTTCTATTGTCCTGCGTCCGGCTGCACAGGAAGAGTTTGATGAGGCTGTTGATTAGTACGAGCAACAAAGTGCAGGACTTGGAGTAGAGTTTCTCAATCGTGTAGAAGAAGCACTCGATCAAATTAGCGCGACGCCAGAAGCTTACTCAATTGTTTTCCAAGAAATGAGGCGGATTGTCGTGCGAAAGTTTCCCTACGTGAACAAACCAGGCGTTCAACGGAGTACCGTTAGTACGCAGGCTTCGTATTTCCTTTTTTGCAAAGGCTTTTTATAGTGAGGTAGTTCCACCCCCACTTACTAATACAGTACCAGAGTATTTCCAGATTATCAATGGGTATACAGAAATAATTGTCGGTTTCCGTACCTACACCCGACGCTTCTTTCCATCACGCGGGCGTAATTCCCAACGGGGTACTTCGCGCAGCGCTCAGATTAATCCCCTCTAAATATACGCCCGGGACTTCCCGGCTGGTAGTTAATTTACTACCGTGTTGAACCGGAACAAATTGTAGTTCTCGCGATATTTCACAGCAAGCGAGAACCGAAAACTTGGCAGTCACGAGTCTAAGAATTTTATGAATAGGAGATATATGGGACGATCGCCCCGTGCCTACAAAGACTCGCACCAAGCACGTTCTGCCGTCCAGTGTCTGTCTGAAGATTCATAAATCCTCAACCCATCCAACCCGGCATTTTGGATCATCTCCTCAACTTCATCCAGCGTAAATGCTGCTTGCAACGAATCGCTGAATAACTGTTTCTGATGCGCGTTGCAATCTCCCGCATACAGATTGACTAAATTATCCCTGATTTCCGCTTTTTCCGGCCGCAGCAAATCCCGCAAAAAAATTGCTCCCTGCGGCTTCAACACCCGCTGCACTTCCTGCAAAAACGGCAGTGGATCGGGCAAATGGTGGATAATGCTGTTGGAAATCACCATGTCAAAATAATTGTCAGGGTAAGGCATTGCCTTAGCATCGATTAATTCGAGACTAATTTGCGATCGCACGCCAGCCTTTTCCACATTTTGGGCCCCGACTTTCAGCATATTTGCCGACAAATCAATGCAAGTCAATTTCCATGCTGGCCGCAGTTGAGAAATTGCGATCGGAATTCTCGCCGTACCCGTCCCCGCATCCAAAACGTTTCCAAAAACCGGCCCCAACGCCGCAGCACTCTGAGCAAAAGCAGCATTAACCTCAGCAAAATCCATCGAATCGTATTCGATCGCCTCTTCCAAGGAATCCATCACTTCCGGTTCCAAAACTCGCTGCATAAAATTTATCTGGTTCTCTGGAATTTCCATATAGGGATTCAGTTTCGCCTGCAAAAGCTCGACTAATTCCGGTTCCATATATTCGTAATTGTCCGGGATTTGCAGGCAAATAACTTTCTTGCCTTCGAGACTTTCGGGAAATTTGCTGCGAAGTCGATCGCCATGCTTCTTCTCCATCACAAATATCAAATCTGCCCACCCCAGCAAACCCTCAGTTACTCTAATTCTTGCACCTTTTTCGGTTCCAGCCGATCGCACGCTGTAGCCACTAACCTTCTCGCATATTTTCTCGGCAGTCAAACTCCTCCACTTATTCCGGCTGCATACAAACAATATCTTGATTTTATCCATCTAGACACAATTACAAAATTCTATGTTTATCGTGGCACGGGCGTCCCGCCTGTGCTTCCAAAGCGGTTAAAAATTTCCTTCTAATTTTCCCCCGATCGCACCTTGCATACCACAAATACTGTATTTTGTCAAATCCGGCAAAATCTCCGTTACAATTCTTAAACCATAAAATGCGGATTTTGCATAAATAATTGTACTTATTACATTTGCGAATTCGTTAATTTTACGATTTTAAAAGCTTTCAGCGTCAAAAACTTAAATTAGTCATAATGCCCCTGGATTGTGAAAATCGTACCACAAGCCTCAAAACAAGTAAATAGGTAAAATAATTGAGAATGAAGTCAATAAGTTTGGTCGTCTTTAGATTTTCTTAAGATTTCAGCCCTTAAAATAGATCGAACATTTAAAACTAAATCGACTTTTAGATTGTTTTTGCTTATGAAAGTAGCTGGAATTGCCCCGAAGACCGATCGACCCTCAACAATAGATACAGATGCTCGATCGCCCAATGGCATCCAACCAAACTCGATCGAACTCTGCTAGAATTAGTAAAACGAAGTCGTTATGAGTTTAATTAAATAGCTATGACCAACGAAACCGTAGAAAACCTAGTAATTATCGGCTCAGGCCCAGCAGGCTACACAGCAGCAATCTACGCAGGTCGGGCAAACCTGAAACCCGTAGTCTTTGAAGGCTACCAAACGGGAGGCGTCCCCGGCGGTCAACTGATGACCACCACAGAAGTCGAAAACTTCCCCGGCTTTCCCGAAGGCATCACCGGGCCGCAACTCATGGATCGGATGAAAGCTCAAGCAGCGCGCTGGGGTGCCGAATTATACACAGAAGATGTAATTTCGGTGGATTTGACCAAGCGTCCGTTTACAGTGCGATCGGAAGACAGAGAAATCAAAACCCACACGATAGTAATCGCTACAGGCGCGACGGCGAAAAGGCTGGGGCTGCCTAGCGAACACGTATTTTGGAGTCACGGCATTTCGGCCTGTGCGATTTGCGACGGCGCTACCCCAATTTTTAAAGGAGTAGACTTAGCTGTCATCGGCGCGGGCGACACAGCAGCGGAAGAATCTATTTATTTGACAAAATACGGCTCTCACGTACATATGCTGGTGCGGCGCGATCAAATGCGCGCGAGCAAAGCCATGCAAGACCGAGTGCTGAGCAATCCCAAAATTACCGTGCACTGGAACACCGAAGCACTGGATATTTTGGGCGAAGCGGGCGGCAAAATGGACGGGGTGAGACTTAGAAATATCGTGACGGGCGCTGAGAGCGATTTGCTGGTGAAGGGATTGTTTTATGCGATCGGTCACACTCCCAACACTCAACTGTTCCAAGGTCAGTTAGAACTCGACGAAGTAGGTTATATCGTTACCAAACACGGTTCGGTAGAAACCAGCGTCGAGGGAGTTTACGCCGTCGGCGACGTGCAAGACCACGAGTTTCGCCAAGCAATTACCGCAGCAGGCAGTGGCTGCATGGGGGCGATGCTGGCAGAACGTTGGCTGTCAGTTAACGGTTTAACGCAGGAATTCCATCAAACCGAGGCATCCGAGCAACCCACAGCAGCGCCGGAAGCTCCAAAAGTACGCAAAACCAGCGAGAACTTTGATATCCAAGACACGCGCCACGAAGGAGGTTATGCTTTGCGGAAGTTGTTCCACGATAGCGATCGACTGATTGTGGTCAAATATGCCTCTCCAAGTTGCGGGCCTTGCCACAGCCTCAAGCCGATTTTGAGCAAAGTAGTAGATGAGTTCGAGGGCAAAATCCACTACGTGGAAATTGACATCGAAGAAGATCCAGAAATTGCTGAAAATGCTGGCGTGATTGGTACACCGACGATTCAGTATTTCAAAGACAAAGATTTGGTAGCTGAGCTCAAAGGAGTTAAGCCGAAAAGCCAGTACCGCGAGTTAATTGCCAGTAATTTGTAGGAATTCGATCGATTTTAGATTTGAGGTTTGCCAAGAGAGATTTAACCTAAACTCGACTTGCGTCCCACCTGCCAAAAACCCGGTTTGTCCCCTGCGCGCCAGTCCCGTGCAGGGGGGAAACCTGGTTTTTTTTAGCCCCATCGCGCGAAAAAACCCGGTTTGTCGCGAGTGTTTGGCGAATGAGAAAGAGGATTTTTGACCAGGAATTTCAAAGGTGGTACCCGCCACCTGATTTATCCGTGGAATCAATCCAAAATCGAAAATCGAAAATCCTCAAGAAAGAGCATTTATCCGTGGGGTCGCCTCGAAAATCTAAAATCTAAAATCTAAAATCGATTGACTGTTCCGGGTTTTTGCGCCTGAGTGCTACTAAAATCGAAAAGTCTTATATAGGTCGATCGTCATTATGGCTCAAAGCCGCCTCCGACTCCCGCGATTTCTCAACAGTGCCTCACCGTCAAGCCTGTCAATGAAAATGATGTGGGCAGGTTTGACAATAACTGCCGTGTTTATATTGGTAGCAACCTTGTCTCCAGCTATGCAAGCTTGGGGATGGCTGCAAAATCCTACCGAGGCTTTGAGTAACCCCATCCACGAACCGCCGTCGGCGAATTATTGGTTTGGTACTAGCCGCAGCGGCTACGATGTGTTTTCCCGCACGCTGTTTGCTTCTCGCGCGGCTTGGCAAGTGGTGATTTTAGCCACTGCTTTGAGTTTGTTTATCGGTGTGCCACTGGGTTTGGTTAGCGGTTATTTGGGCGGCAAGCTCGATCGAGTGCTGTTATTTTTAATGGATACAATTTATACTTTGCCGGGGCTGCTACTTTCTTTGACGCTAGCGTTTGTAGTGGGAAAAGGAGTTTTGAATGCTGCGATCGCCCTGAGCATTTCCTACATCCCTCAATACTACCGCGTCGTCAGGAATCACACCGTCAGCGTCAAAACCGAATTATTTGTCGAAGCCGCGCGAGCAATGGGTGCTGACACTTGGACAGTGCTTTCGCGCTACCTGTTTCTGAATGTGATTCAGAGCGTACCGGTGCTGTTTGCGCTCAACGCTGCAGATGCAATTTTAACATTAGGAGGTTTGGGATTTCTCGGATTAGGACTTCCCGAAGCAACTCCCGAATGGGGACACGACTTGCGTTTAGCTTTAGATGCGCTACCTACTGGCATTTGGTGGACAGCTTTGTTTCCCGGTTTAGCGATGACTTTAATGGTGGTGGGACTGTCTTTGGTGGGGGAAGGATTAAACGAGTTTGTTAACCCTCGCCTGCGGAATCAGCAGTAATCTGTCTCGCGGTTAAATTAAGTTCTCCGTCAGGACTTGAGTTTTTTCTTCTTCTCTTTTCTTCCTACCCTTCGGGAACGGCTTCGCCGAACGCGCACTTCGCGTCTTCGCGGTTCGTTAAAGGAGAAATTAGGATAAAAAAAACCGAGATTATAATTGAGGAGGTGAAATCATGAAATCTATTCCCCGTATAGAATATCTCAAAGTACAAAATTACCGTGCTTTGCACAATCTCCAACTCAAAAATCTCACCCCCTTAACTGTATTCTTAGGCCCCAACGGTAGCGGCAAGTCAACTATTTTCGATGTTTTCGCTTTCCTATCCGAATGTTTTACCGAAAGCCTCAGAAAAGCCTGGGATAGACGGGGCCGATTTCGAGAATTACGCACCAGAGACAGCGAAGGCTGCATTATCATTGAATTAAAATATCGAGAGACATCCGACTCGCCTTTAATTACCTATCATCTCGCTATAGATGAAGAAAATAATCGTCCCTTCATTGCTGAAGAATGGTTGCATTGGCGACGCGGACAATCGGGAAAAGGAAAACCCTTTCGTTTTTTAGACTTCAAAAAAGGGGAAGGACAAGTCATTAGTGGCGAAAGTCCTGATGAAGAAGGTGAAAGGATAACCGAAAAACTAGAATCATCTGAATTTTTAGCCGTAAATACATTAGGACAATTTGCCAAACATCCCCGCGTTAGTGCATTAAGACGTTTTATTACAGGCTGGTATTTATCATATTTAACCGCAGAGCACACCCGCAGCCTTCCCGAAGCAGGTGCACAGGAAAGATTATCTCCCACTGGTGACAATTTACCCAATGTTATCCAATACCTAAAAGAGCAACATCCCCAACGGTTAAAAGAAATACTAAAAACCCTTTCTGTTCGTATTCCACGCCTCGAAAAAGTCGAAGCCTCAATCATGCAGGATGGCAGACTTTTGTTGGAAATTAAAGATGCTCCTTTTACTCATCCTATTCTGGCAAAATATGCCTCCGATGGTACGTTAAAACTCTTAGCTTATTTGACTGTTTTTTTCGATTCCAATCCCCCGCAATTAGTGGGAATAGAAGAACCAGAAAATCATTTGCATCCGCAATTATTACCTCAGCTTGCAGAAGAATGTCGTTCGGCTTCTGCGAATACTCAATTAATGGTGACAACGCATTCTCCCTTTTTTGTGGATAGTTTGAAGCCAGAGGAATTATGGGTATTATATCGAGATGAAAAAGGTTTTACTCAAGCAAAAAGAACCGCAGATATGCAGGGAGTCAAACAATTTATGGAACACGGTGCCTTACTGGGTTCGCTGTGGATGGAAGATTTCTTTGAGGTGGGAAATCCGCTGAAAAATGGGGGTAAGCTGTTGTACCTTTAAATAGGGTATAATAAAAAAGGAGTTTAGTCAATCTCTACAAAAATGCCAGCTAAAAACC